>JAPLOC010000540.1 GCA_026692825.1 Planctomycetota bacterium
AGGTCGGGCGTGAACTGGATTCGTTTGTACTCCATGTTCAAGGACCGCGCCAGCGTGCGGGCCATCAACGTTTTCCCCAACCCGGGGACACCCACCATCAGCGCGTGCCCTTTACACAGCAATGTGACCAGCAGCGCCTCGATCACGGCGTCCTGACCGACGACGACTTTCGCCATCTCGGCTCTTAACTGCTTTTGCGCCAGTTGCAGCCGCGCGACGGTCTGTTCGTCGGTCGTTATTGAATTCGAAGGTTGGCTCATGACATCCTGGGATCAGTGTGAAGTCTCTCGACAGAGTTTGGGATCCGCTGATTGGGGATCAACCGGCTGTTCCGCGGCAGGTTCCGATTCAATCGCGGGTGTTTCCACAGGTTCGGGAACCGTCGGCGTTTTCATTAACCGCCGATCTGGAACCACGGTTTTCGCCGCCACCAGGCCATCGACTTTGGGAATCGCCTCGACCACAAGGGTGTCTCCCGGCCGAAATTCCTTCGCCACACCGACGGCTGGTTTTTCCTTCAGATTCTCTGTCCCCTTGGCATCCCCGTTGTCATCGAGTTGAGCGTGTTCCGTTTCGAGCCGCTTGTCCCGTTTGAACCGCCGGGTCACCTCGGCGACAACCGCGTCGTATAACTCGGCGACCGTCAGTTGTCCGTCGCCGTCAATATCCAGCACTTTGGGGGGAGTGCGAACCAGAGTCGCCAGAGCGTGGGGGAATTCGGTTTCGTTTGCCTCATCGTCGGCGGCCGTTGCGGCGATCACAATCCGACCGGGGCGCGACAGTGGTTTCACCATCCAGCCGGAGCAGGAGTGGGTCAGCCACAACACCTGTTCCTGGCAACGAAACCCGGCGAACCAGTTGGCGAAATCGACATCGGACGGATCGCGCCCCGCCAGATGGAGCCACGCCCGTTTGCCATCGTGACTGCCGTGGCCGAGTGTGAAGACCCAGAGAGAGTCGTCCGCTTGCAGTTTTTCACGCAGCTCGGCGAGGCGCGATCGGATCTGATCCGCAGTCACCGGTGGAGACTCCTCGACCTCCTGGTCGGCCAGTTCAGGCAGTCGAATCACCTGATCTCTGGGGAATTCCAGGGAATCGATCAGCCAATTTTTCCAGATTTCCGCCGTCTTGCGGAACAGCTTGTCGTGTTCCGCGTCTCCAGGAAGCCCGACGATGATCACGGCCCAGCGATGGGAAACGCGGTCCGTTGAGTCTTTCGTTCCTGCCGGTATTTCGGTCTGGGCAACCGGAGTGGTTTCCTCAACATCCGCCGATTCTTGTGGAACGCCGTTCCCTTCGGCCAATGCCCGACTCGCAAACAGGACCAGGACGACCAAAAATCCAAAAAGTTGGCGGGCAGCCAAAATCGCAAGAGAACAGGCGGACGGGTGTCGTCGGGTGAAAAGCATGTCGTTTGCGGACTGCACGGTTGGGAAGAGATCAAGTCTCTGGCGTGATTGATTCGCCGGCGCAACGCGGTTCTTCGGAAGGAAGTCCAGTTTTCCGCAACTCTGACGCGGCTGGACGGAAATTGGTTCCCATTCCAGACGACCGAGGTCGGGACAGCCGGGCGATTATAACCGTCAACCGGTTTGCGTGGCGACTTCCCAAGTCACCTTGCGGTAACGACGCCAAAGAGGCAGGTGTTTTTGCCAACGGCCTATCGAGTTCGACGCGTCCGAGACCATCCACGACAACGAGGAAACCACATCGGAACCGATTTCGCTACTCGGGAGCTGTCTGACGGTCGCGGTCGAGTGGTGCGAAGAGTTCGTCGACGGTCACCACGAAGCCGGGGAGGACCCTTCCGCCTGTCAGCGTTTGGCCGGTCCGCAACTCGGTCAACGCCGTGGGGGAAGTAAAAAACTGCACGACGCGGTGGCGGGGTTCGACAAACCAGACCAGTTCCACACCCGCGTCGAAATACTCATCGAGCTTGCGACTCATCTCGCGACGTGTGTTGGAGACACGCAGGATTTCGACCGCCAGGTTCGGGGCGATTGGGAGGATATCCTGCGACAAATCGCAACCCCGTAGACGCTCTCGACTGATAAAACTGGAGTCCGGAATCCGGATTTGACCCGCTTGGAGTCGAATCGGGCCATCGCTCGCCAGGACTCTCCCCAAACCGCGCGGCACCACGAAGTTGTTGAGCAACGTGGTGATCCAGCCCTCCTGTCGGGCGGCTCCACGACGCCAAATGTCGCGCGCCACAACCACTGTCCTTGTCCTGTCAATCGTGATGCAATACGCCAGGCACTGCGACGATCCGGAATGCGTCTCTACGTCCTCTGCAGTCCCGAACCGACCGGCTCTCGCACGGAAGGAGTACCGGGTTCGCCAGTGGCTGCCGCCTGAAATTTGTCACGATACCACCACCGTTCCCAGAGTTTGGGGCGACGGAGGTGGATGTCGTTGGCGGCGACCACATGCCGCTTGCCGCGCCGGGTTTGCAGTGTGATCGAACCATCTTGTGCGACGTCGGTCACCACCCAGAACTTGTCGACCGTATAGTTGTATTCATCGCCGTTCGGGGAGGGCTGGACGTTCCGAGCCCGCGTCCCCGGATGGGGGCTGAATTTTGTCTTGCAGTAGATGACCCAGTCGCCAGTCTTGATCGTTTGGCTCGCCACGCGATGCTCCTTCAGAGACGTGTGAACGCATGGTTCATTGTTGCGACTATACACATCGGCGTCTACTGGTGTTTTCGGATTTTTCGTCCTTAGCCACTAAGCCGGCCGTTGAAAAAAAGAAGCCGACTGTGGCTCCCACAGAACGGAGCCACAGTCGGCAATCGCAATCAATCTGGGTTTTCGCGAAGCGATGCGAATCCACCGCTCCGTGAGGAACAGTCCTCAGTCACCCTTCAGGCTGAAGCTGGTCCACCGCAGGCCTTTGGGGTCGACCTCCATGTAACTGCCCGTCGGCGAAGTGTATTTCTTGAGCGCCTCAAAGTCCGGGAGCTTGGTAAAGTCGAGATTGAAGTCCATCTGCTGTGACAGTGCCTGTTCGAGCATGCCGCTCTTGAAGACTTCGAGGGACTGCTTGAACTGCAGGTCACCCCGGTTGAAGCCAATCGAGGCGGCCCGAGCGGGGAACCGTGACGCGACCTTTTTGTAGACCGCCGAGTCCGAGAGCCGTTCGCGGTCACCCAGACCTCGGATCACCTGTTCGAGCGCGGTCACGTCGAACGCGATCATCAGCCGCTTCTCAACCACGGCGATCCCGACGCTCGAATCACCGTCATCGGCACCACCGCCGCCAGCCTGCAACTGGGTGAGATTGGGAACCCCCAATTGCTGCAACGCGTTCGCGGGAATCGAGATTTCGTAGAGGGTTTCCCCCTGAAATTCGCGTTGTTTTCCGGGGAATCCCTCGATCGCCGCAATTCGCGCCAAAACCCCCTTCATGGAGGTGGCGTTGCGGAGTTCCAGGGCCAGCAACATCCGCTGACGGGCAGCGGCTCCCTCTCCCACCTGATCACTGAACGACTGGTACGATCCGGTCAACTGGTCAACCAGGTCTTTCTTGAGGTGCAGCCGGCCGGTCTCGGCATTCTGGGCGATATCGTCCAGCGTCCGGGCGGTGCGACCGGGGCCGGCGAACATGTCCACCAGCGACTCAACCGTGGTATACGCCTTCTCCAGATTCCAGCGGGTTGAAGAAAAGCCCCCGACGTCACTGGCCACCCAGGCGGGGGGACCAAGAGCCCCATCGTCGAACTGCATGACGTTCATCACACCCCGGGGAGTGGGCTCAATGTACATGAAGGTGTGGCTGACGCCATCGAAGTCGCCACGAACCATGTCAAACGAACCGCCAATCCCACGGAATTTGTCGACCCCGACCTGCTGCACGACTCCCATCGCCACCGCCGCCTGGAAGGCCATCTGCGGATCCGAGGAGAGCGCCCCCTTCACAATCGACAGCGGGTCAATGAACCAGGCTCCCAACGGTGCCGACTCGGAACCTTCATTCTGGCAGCGGTCAGCGATGTACTTGAAAGTCTCGTTGTCGGCGAAAGTCTCGGAATGCTGGCCGTCCCAACGGGTCAGAACGGTCCGCAGGGCATCGGTATGGGTGGTGAAGACCAAGGTGCTGCCCTTGATCGCATACGCGGGAGCCAGTTTGACCGGGGAGTCATTCGCGGGAACCTGAATCAAAAACGCCCACGCCCGCTGAATGCGATCCAGCACCTTGCGGAACGATTCTTCACGCCCCGTAAAGTCGAGGAACGTCA
Organism: Planctomycetota bacterium; assembly: GCA_026692825.1. Taxonomy (GTDB): domain Bacteria; phylum Planctomycetota; class Planctomycetia; order Planctomycetales; family Planctomycetaceae; genus UBA10511. Next base: position 4,241 of record JAPLOC010000540.1, read on the forward strand.
CGAGGGCGAACTGCCCCGCATTCGGTCCCAGCGTCACCGCGAGCGACAACTCCCCTTGCGGGACCGACAGCAGTTCCTCAACGGAAAACCCGGCTTCCGACTCGAAATGCTTCAAACCTTCGGCCACCTTGCCGTGCAATTCCCCCAGGAACGGTTGCATCGCCGGGTCGTGCAGCATCTGGCCAAACATCGACTGGTTGAAACCCGACCGAAACTCGGCCATGTTTCGAATCGAGAAGTAGGCGACAGTCCCCTTGGGCAGGCGACGGGCGTCGGCGACTTCTTCCGCAGAACTGAATGCGGGAAATGACAGCACGAGCGCTGAAAGGATCCACAGCGCGTGGAAGCGAATGCGGGCAGACATGCGAATTCACCCTGAACAAAGAGAGAGGAAAGCGACCGATGGGATTCCCGGACTCGAAAGTGCCCGCAGCCGGGGGACGGTTTTGCGGGAAACGGACGTATCGTCCATGATACCGCCAAACACACAACGCGGTTTCACCGGGAACCGTCAACGAAAACAGCCCCGGGCCAGTCGGCACGAGGCTGAACACCGCAAAACAACGACGCACCTCCCCCGCAGGCCATCACTCAGTGACTTTGCCGCAGGTGGCGTGAAGGCTTGATCGGAGAATCGACTCGCCAAGTAACGCAAATGCTACTGGGCCAGCGGGGCCTTCTTCTCACTGATTCCGGGACAGGTCGTGGCCATCTCGGCGTTCAGCGCCTTGTACTCACCCCACATCTTGTCCCCTTCGTTCGGAAGGTTGTCTTCGTGGAAAATCGCTTCCACGGGACACTCGGGAACGCACGCCTCGCAGTCGATGCATTCTTCGGGGTGGATGTAAAGCATCTGCTCCCCTTCGTAGAAGCACTCCACCGGACAAACGACAACGCAGTCGGTGTACTTGCATCCGAAGCAGGGTTCTGCAACGACGTGAGCCATGACGATCAACCTCTTCTCGAATTCCTCGGCCACGAACCCCTCGCGGCCTTGCTGTTCGCGCGAATCGTAGTCCTGGGGTGTTGAATGTGTCAAGCGACCAGACACCGCGAATTCCCGTTCGTGGGAGGGTTCACACACTCCGCTTCATTTCTTCAAGAAATCCCTCTGGAGCCGTTTTTCGCTCTTTGCTAGATTCCCGCCCCCTCTCTCTCCGCGGATCCAGGAAGGACCCAGACGCGTCATGGACGATCTCCGCCCACTCTTCCCGGCTGTTATCGCTGTTTCATTCACTCTGCTGGCGTTTGGTGCCCCCCTGCCGGCACAACAGCCCAAAGCCGGTGCCACCAAGACCCAACCGGTCAAACCCGGGGCGACCGCACCAACAACCAAGCCGAAGCCCTCCACCGAGCCGGCGGGAAACACAGCGACCGGAACCACAGCGACCGGAACCAAGAAAAAGTCGCCCGTTCGCCAGGTTGAAGGGACCGATGACGACATCGAAGCCCCCAATCCCCGGCCCAGGGCCCGACGAACAGAATCCGACGAGGACGAAGCTCCCGCCCGGATCCCCGCGCGACGTTCCCTCCCTGCCCGAACCATTGTCGATGACGGTGACGATCGACGTCGCCCCGCAGGCGAAGAGCCCCCTCAAGGGGGAAATCGCCTCCCCCGCCCCGCCGCGGAGCCGCTGCGAATCCAGAAGCTGAGTCCCGAACTGGAACAGATCCTCAAGGAGTGGGAACGGCACACCGCCAAGATTCAAAAGCTGGAGGGGGATACCCGCTACCGCGAGATCGACAAAACATTTTCGAAAGAGTTTCGAGCCGAGGGAAAATTCGCGTTCGAAGCCCCCGACCGTGGTAATTACGAACTGCGGCCGGCGAAGATCGCGAAAGGGGAAGTCAGCGCCGTCAAAGACGATGACAAGATCCCCTATGAACTGAAACCCAAAGACGCCGAACGCTGGGTCTGTACCGGTTCCCAGATCATCCAGATCAACGAAGCGCAGAAGACGTACGATCTCGTGGAAATCCCCGAGGAACGACGGGGTGATCGCATCATCGACGCGCCCCTTCCGTTCCTGTTCGGAATGAAAGCCGAACAGGCGAAGCAGCGGTACCAGATCGAACTCGCCAAGCAGACGGACCAGGACATTGTGCTGCAGCTCCGGCCGAACTGGTCGGGCGACGCGGCGAACTGGAGCAAGGCGACCGTCGTCATCAGCAAGTCCAACTACCTCCCCCGCGAAGTACGATTGATCGCGCCGGGGGGAACATCGATGCGAGTCCACACCTTCGACAACATCAAGGTCAACAGCGACAGCATCTTCCGCAGTCTGTTCGGCGATGACCCGTTCAAGCCGAAGTTGAAGAACTATAAAGCGGTGGTGAGCTCTGCCCCCGAGACCCCGGCGGTCGCCGACCGTAAGCCGACGGCGAACTCCAACGCCAACGCCAAAGCCAAACCCGCGTCGGCGGAAACCGCCGCTGGCAAACCGAACACTCCGAAAAAGGGCGATCCCCCGCCGCGAACGGCGGACGCGGGAGAGAAGAAAAAGCCCACGTCCGGAACGAAGAAGTAGTCGGCCAGAGAGTACGGTGAACGCCATCGCCCCACCGCGGCACATCCTGATCGCGGTCACCCGGGCGATGGCGAATTCCGAGTTCGAATTTCGGGGCGATGCCGCGTTCCTGCGATGTCAGGATGATGTGGTCGCGATCATCGATTACCAGAAATACTCCTGGGGCGACCATTTCACCCTGAATTTCGGCTTTCACTCGCGCAGCGTGGCGATCCTTTCCGGTTGCTCTGCGGAACCATGTATCGGGGTGTGCAATTCGGCGGGTTTCGGTTTTCGCCCACGAGAGTTGGAAATCGCGGAGCCGCCGCAGGGATTTTCGATCCACGGCGACCCGGATTTTCCCACATTTTCCGACTGGCTGGCGCGAGAAGTCTCGACAAAACTCACCCCGGTTTTGGGTCAGCTCGGTTCGCTTCAAGGATGGGAGACGTATTGTCGGCATCGGTTGGCTGACCCCAATGTCGGACGCGCCTTTTATCACGTTCGGCTCGGATATCTGTTGCTGGCTCAGAGTCACGTAGCGCACAGCGAGGTCGAAAAGGCCATCACTGCCCACGCGGGTGATCCGCATCAAATCCCGTATCGAATCGACCATCAGCGAAAGCTACTGGCGCGCCGTTGGGCGGACCCTACCGCGTTTTTTCAGGAACTCGCCTCTCCAATGACTGGGGGCTGAATACGAGGGGCGAACCGGCTGAATTGGAGGAGTTGGCACTGGGCCGTGCCCGTCAGGAATCGTTGATCGGCGACCGCATCTTCATTCGAATGATCGAACCAGGCCGTGCGACTCGCGGAAGGCTACTTGGTACGTTTTCGTTCAGGATCGTCGCTGATTTTCGGCGCTGTCGATCGCCTCACCTCCGCTTCGCCGCAAGCAACAGCTCGTTCGCCCAGTCGGCATCCTCCCTCCACAGCGGTGGTTCGGGCTCGCCGCGATAGTCGACATCGTCATATCCCCCGTTTTCATAGGCAGCGTCAATCAATGCCTGCAAACTGAGTGAGACGTCGCGATCTCCAGCGCGGAGGGGAATGCGAATTGTGGGCAAACGGTCCCGCAAGGGGACTCGATACATCTCGATGTTTTCGGGATCGGTGACGGCGACCCGGTAGGTCCCCCGGCAGGCGGCGGGGACCAGTTCCCACGGGGCGATCAGCACGTACTCACCATCCCTCAACAGATCGATCTACACCAGATTGACCCCCGACTCCGCCAGTTGCCACTGCTTCTTGCGAAACGCGGCTCGGCCCTTTGCATCCAGTTTGTTGGCCTCACTGAGAATCTCAATCGTCGTCACAATTCGGTTCCCCGAGCGCGTGTCGAGAATCTGCAACGTCCGTTCGGTTGCAGGTTCTGCCATTCGTGGAACCAGAATCGGATCGGCGGCATCCAGAACCAATGTTGCCGACGTGGAGAGGGATGGCGACATCGATCCCTCTGGCCGCTTGGCGATGATTCGCACATCGGGAACATATCCCACCGGCCGCTCAATTGAGTCGGGATCCCGAACCGAGATGCGCTCCTCGACACGGACTTTGAGATCGCCGGGGAGTTGCGGACGAAGCTGATCGCCGGTGTACACGATCAGGCGCGTATGCACGTCGCCCCAGTGGGCTTCGAGGTACGGATCCATTCCGGGAAAGGGACTCTTCATCGGATGCCTCAAATCCAACTCGGTTCTTGGTCGATGTCGCTTCGCACACCCCATGATGAGTCTAAGGCAACCCCGCCTAACGGTCGAGTGCGTCGTCATACGGGACAATCAGGCGCTGAAGGAACTCCATGCCGAGTCCGAGCCGGAGTCTTGTTGGGAACTCGGGACGGGGGCTTTGGGGAGTCCGAGTCGTTCCCAATCGGCCAAGTGTCGCGGGCTGACGTACAACCCCCAGCGATCGAGGTCGAGTTCAATCAGAATGGCGGCGAGGCCCCGGAAGCAGGCATGGACCGCCGCCGTCTGGCTCCGTTCGAGCTGGTACCGCAGGTGCTGTGGTGGGAGGGTCAAGAACCCACACTGGTGGACCAGCTCCACCATGCGCCCCGGTTCACGGGCCGAGAACAGGCCGCTGATGGAGTTGTGATTCCACGCGCATTGCAGCAGGTTCCACCGGTCGACCGCGCATTGAGGGGTGACGAGCCGACTTCCCGTGGCTTCGACAGGACGAGGGGCGACACTCTCCAGGTTGACCGATTCTCCAATCGCTTCCCCCGATGTTCCGCCGTGGACCACGAGGTACATACCGAACTCGCGCTGCACAAACCGGGCGACATCCAGTTCGGTGAATTTGGTGCGCTGCCCACTGAACCGGATCAGGCCACTGGCCATTTTGTGGCGAGTATAGGGGAACCGACTGTCCGCTTCGGGCCGGACGACCGAAGTGTAGTGGCTCGTGTTGTCGGCCGGATGAACCGATTCGGGTTCGTCGGCGGGACGTTCAGGGGCCGGTGACTCACCGCGGGTAACCAGTCGGATCTGAAATCGGGTTCCCCCCGCTTCGACCGTGTCGTTGTCCGCAAGGGTTCGAATCGGAACCGGTCGGCCGTTCACCAGCAACCGATCACGTCGGGAGAGACAAGTGATCTTCGCTGTTTCAGAAAGACATTCCATTTCGAAGTGAATCGCCGCCATCCGCGAGTCGCCCGGCACATGCAAATCCGCGGCGTCTGAACTTCCGACGGTCAATCGTTCCCCGCGCTGAATCGAAAATCGATTCCCCACGAGGCGACCGTTCAGAACTTGCAGAATCACTTTCATGGGCGAACCGGGAACGTCTGTTCCACGTGACGAAACAGGGGGCGAGGGGAGGCACAATCGTCCCGCGCGGTGGACAAACAATGAGAATGGCGACCGATTATGAACCGCGCGAACAAGCGCGGACTCCTTCGGAACGCTGCGTTATCAGCAACCGAAAGGGAGTCGAATGGGCACGGGATATGGTTCCGTGGCGAAATCGCCGCGAGAGCATTATCGCACGTGTCGAAAGCAAGTTGTGTGAAATCTCAAGATTTTTGGTTTACCGAACAAACCGAAACGAACCCTTGTTTTCCTTGGCGATCGATTCGAGCGTCACCGCGCCATCTTCGTCTTCGAAGGCGATGGTATGGATCGTCGTTCCTTTATTGTTCTTCAAAATCAGTTCCCGCAGATTCGCCGGGGCGTCGACTTCGCCATCCGTCAGCAGAAAAATCACGTCGGGCTTCATCGCCAGCGATTCCCGCAGCGACGCGATTGGATTGGTCAATCCCCCCGGTTCGCGAGCGCGGATCCAGCGGGTCGCTTTGTCCCGGTTCGACTTCGTCGCGGGGAGCAGCCCTTTCGCCGGCTTCGGATAAAACAATGGGAATGTTTGATCGCTGAAGAAAAAGACGTAGAACTGCTGCTCGGGCTTGAGTTTCGCGATCGAAGAGATCAATTCTTTCCGCGCGCGCTCAAAACGCGCGCCGAACATGCTTCCCGACATATCGACAATGTAGACAAACGTTCGGCCAGCCCCCTGACTGCCAAAAAACGCCGCCCCCAATCCCGGGTCGGGGCCGCCGCCATCCCCCTCGCCGGCACCACTCCCCGCACCGGCACCGCCCCCGTTCAACATCTCGGCGAAGTCAGAAGACAGTTCGCCATCCCCGCGTGGCTGCATCACACCCGAGAGGGCGCTGAGGTCGGTATCGGCCTGCGCGACTTCCACCGCCCCCTCCAGCCCGATGTGGTCGAAGGGGGATGCGTCGGTCTTGTCGCCAAACATCGCGTTGATTCCCAACGCGCGACTGTCGGAGTCGGCATGGATCGCCCAGGCACCAATGACCAAAATCATGGCACTGTGCAGGGCGATCGAAACCCCCCAGCCGGGATTTTCGACACAGAACGTCCAGATGGCCAGCCAAACCCAGCGCAGCCATTCACGGAACGTCTGCGGGGCCGGTTTCTCTTCCGGAAGAGAATCGGCGAGAAGAATCACCCCGGGGGCCGGCGGGCGCGACGGCGGGGGAATGAGAAGCTTCTTGACGGCTGGCATTCCAGGAGTGTTCCGCAAATTGTGTTCCCGGCGACCACGATCCACCGACGTCCAGTTTGCGCGATCGGCAGGGCAAACACAAACGAGGGACGGTCCAACTCCGGAGTCTGAAGTTCACACGGCGACCCGAACAACTTACAAAGTGTATCGGTTTGTCCAGTCCGTTCGCTCGAACTCAGACGCGGAACTCGTCAATCACCGCCACTACCTCGCTCGCCGGCACGTCGGAAACCAGTTCCACATGCCCCATGCGCGTGGGCAGCACAAACCGCAACTTCCCTGCAACCGTCTTCTTATCAAGCTGCATCCGCCCCAGAATGCTCTCGGTGGCCAGGGCCTGCGGAGTCGGCAGTCGGGTCGGAAGGCCGACCGCCTTCAGTAAATCGACCTGCCGCCTTGTCATCTCCGCAGGGATCCGCCCCAGCCGATCGGACAGTCGACTGGCATAAACCATCCCCACGGCGACCGCCTCACCATGCAGCAACTCGCCATAGCCACTGAGCGCCTCAAACGCATGGGCGAACGTGTGTCCATAGTTTAATACCGCTCGCAAGCCGGTCCGTTCGAATTCGTCATGCTGGACCACGTCGGCCTTTAACTGGCAACTGCGCGCGACGATCTCACGCATTACCTCGGGAGTCCGGGAATTCAATTCCGCGACATAATTTTCGAGGTAGTCGAAGAACGGGGCGTCAAGAATCACGCCGTACTTGATCACCTCGGCCAGGCCCGCCCGGTACTCCCGAAGGGGCAGAGTGTCGAGCAAGACGGTGTCGATATACACCCCGATCGGCTGATGGAATGCCCCGATCATGTTTTTGGCGCGGGGATGGTTGATTCCCACCTTGCCTCCCACCGAGCTGTCGACCTGGGCGAGCAGCGTGGTGGGAACCTGCACGAACGACACGCCCCGGGCGTAGGTCGAAGCCGCGAAGCCAGCGAGGTCGCCAATTACCCCGCCTCCCACAGCGATCACCACGGTATTACGGTCGGCCTGCAGGTCGATGAGCCGATCCCAGAGATGGGCGGCTTGCTCAAGCGACTTCGTCGGCTCCCCCGCCGGCAGAGACACGACTTCGCATCGCCAGCCGTTCGCGTCCAAAGCCTGATGAACTGTCCGGGCGTGTGAGTCACGCACATTCTCGTCCGTCACCAAGAGCGCCAGTCGCCCCGCACCCGACTTCACCCCGCGTCGCGTACACCAGCCATCGATCGCACCGGCGGCGTTGGAGAGCTGACCACTCGAGATGATGATCTCATAACTTCGGTCGGCGAGCGGAACGTGAACTGTCTGGGTCGGGTTGGGCACGGTTATAGAAACGGGTATCGCGAGGCTGGAGAAGGGATTCCCCGATGTTACGCGGCGAACGCGTGGATTGAAATCCACGCGACGGCGATGTCGTCGTGCGGAACGGCGGAAGAAAAAGGGGACAGGATGAAAGGGATGAAGAGGATAAAACAGGATAAGGAAGGGGAGGCGGTGGGAGCCAAATGCAGGGGATTTACCGAAATTCTAGTGGGTTGATCGTTCAATTCGAACTCAGCGTTTCGGTCGCGGTTTCTTTTGTCCTCTTCATCCTGTCAAATTCTTGAGTCCTCAACGAGTCTCCTCAGCTTCGGTGCCGCATGTGCCCAAAACACTGCCGACGCCTTCCTTTAAGCCAGCAGCAGGGGGCAGACATTTCCTGCCACGTCGGTCAGCCGATAATCGCGCCCCTGGAAACGGAACGTGAGTTTCAAGTGGTCGAGACCCAGCAGATGCAGAATGGTCGCCTGCAGGTCGTGGACATGGACCTTGTCTTTCACCACGTAGTAGCCGATCTCGTCGGTCTCGCCCACGGTGACCCCCGCCTTCGTCCCGCCTCCCGCGAGCCACATGGTGTAGCCGTCGATGTGGTGATCGCGTCCCAGCATGTCGCGCGGCTCGCCCTGAGGCGTCCGCCCGAACTCTCCCCCCCAGACAATCAGCGTGCTGTCGAGCAAGCCCCGCTGCTTCAGGTCTTTGATCAAGGCGGCACACGCCTGGTCAACTTCCTTGCAACGCTCGTCGAGCGATTTGCCCAGCTCGGTTCCTACGTTGCCGTGATGGTCCCAATCGGTGTGATACAATTGCACGAAGCGGACCCCCCGCTCAACCAGCCGGCGGGCGAGCAGGCCGTTGTTGGCGAAAGATGGTTTTCCCGGCTCGGCACCATACGACTCCAGCGTCGCCGCCGTCTCTCCCGCGACGTTCATCAGATCGGGAGCGCTCGACTGCATGCGGTACGCCATTTCATAGGCGGCGATTCGCGTGGCGATCTCGGGATCGCCCGTTTCAGTCAAGCGGGCCCGGTTGAGATCGTTCACCGCGTCGACAAATTGCTTCTGGCGATTTGAGTCGATTCCTTTGGGACTCGACAAATTCAAGATCGGCTCGGCCCCCGATCGAAACGGAACCCCCTGGTACGTGGTGGGGAGGAAGCCGCTGGCCCACAAGGGGGAACCGCCACGCGGACCACGCGGACCCGATTGCAGCACGACAAAGCCCGGCAGGTCGGTCGATTCGCTGCCAATGCCGTAGGTGACCCACGCCCCCATACTGGGCCGGCCCATGAACTGCGGTGACCCGGTGTTGACGAATAACTTCGCCGGCCCGTGGTTGAAGACATCGGTCGCCATCCCGCGGACGATGCATAAATCGTCCGCGACCGTCGCCAGATGAGGCAACAGTTCGCTGATCTCGGCACCACTTTGACCGTGTTTGGCGAACTTGCGTTTTCCGCCCAGCAGCTTCGCGTCCCGCTTGATGAACGCGAACCGTTTGTTCTTGACGTACGATTCGGGAATCACCTGGCCGTCGAGTTCCTGCAGCTTCGGCTTGTAGTCAAACAGCTCCAACTGACTGGGACCGCCCGCCATGAACAGGAAGATCACATTCTTCGCTTTGGCGGGAAAGTGACCCTGCCGGGTGGCGAACGGGTTGGTCGCCCGTGCATCGACGGGAGCCGACAACACTCGGTCCGACAGTAACATCGAACCCAAAGCGGCGGCACCGAGACCAACCTGGCAATTCTGGAAGAAATGCCGGCGAGTGATCTCGCGGAGTTCTGGACTGTTCTGATTCGGGTTCATGGGGGGCACAGGTTTGACCCTTTGTATTTAATGCCGACGGTCTCGATCGCTGACTGTCGACGAATGCGGCGGAGACGAGTCACTCGTCCCCCGTCGCGGCGTGTGGCTTATTCCCGTGTGATGAATTCGTCCAGATTCATCAACACGCGACAGACGGCTGTCCAGGCGGCGAATTCGGGCGTGGGGACACCCACTTCCGTTTTCGCCGGGAGCAGCAGTTCGGCCTCTTGGGGATTCGCGGCGAACTCGTTTCGCTGTTCCGTCAGCAAAGTCGACAGCCGTTGTTGTTCGATCGCGTTGGGCTCCCGCGCAACGCACAGGCGAAACGCCAGCCCGAGCCGGCTGGAGTCGTAAGCCGTCGGACTAATCTTTGTGATTCGGTCT
>JAPLOC010000541.1:0-1623 GCA_026692825.1 Planctomycetota bacterium
GCGGCGACGGTCGCGAACGGCTGGTCGGGGTATTCGCAGAGTGTCCTCGCAAAAGCCGGGCTGGTTCTCCCGTTCCTCTTTACGGGGGCGCCGTACAAATATGACCACGGACACTTTCTTGCCAACGTGGTCGCACAATACGAAAGTGTGGCGGTGACCCAAACGGCGGAAGAGGTTGGCGAGGGAGCGACTAAAACCAGTCGCTACGTCTGGATCAATAAAGAGACGAAAGAAGTTCTGGGCAAAGTGGGCGACGCCGACTTTGAGAGCAAACTGACCGACAAGAAACAGGCGTTGTGCGATCTCCCGGCGATTCTGGTGGCGCTGCTGGTTACGGCGGTTCTCGTCAAAGGAATTTCCGAAAGCGCGGGGTTCAATGCGGTGATGGTCGCGATCAAAGTCGCGGCGGTGCTGTTCGTGATTCTGGTCGGTGTCGCGTACATCAATACCGAAAACTGGCAGCCATTCGCTCCCTATGGCTGGACGGGACTCAGCTTCTTCGGAATTCCCGTCGTCGGACAGACGAATTCGGCTGGCCAGCCGGTCGGGATGCTCGCGGGGGCTGCGATCATCTTCTTCGCCTACATCGGTTTCGACTCGGTCTCGACACATGCCGAGGAGGCGAAGAACCCGCAGCGTGACGTCCCCATGGCAATCATCATTTCGCTGTTGATCTGCACTGTGTTGTACGTGGCGGTGGTCGCGGTCCTGACCGGGATGGTCAATTACAAAGAGATCGACGTGAACGCGGGTGTCTCGAAGGCGTTTTCGTCCGTGGGGCTCAAGTGGGCCGATGTGATCATCGCCATCGCAGGGATCGCGGGCATCACCTCAGTGCTGTTGGTGATGATGTTGTCGGCACCACGGGTCTTTCTCGCCATGGCGCGCGACGGGCTGGTTCCGCAGAAGTTCTTCTCCGACATTCATCCGAAATTCCAGACACCCTGGAAGAGTACAATTCTGATTGGAGTCTTCGTCTGCTTTCTGGCGGGTCTGTTGCCAATCGACGCGCTGCTGCACCTCACAAACATTGGAACCCTGTTCGCGTTTGTGGTCGTCTGCACCGCTGTGCTGGTGATGCGGAAGATCGATCCAGGGGCGAACCGTCCATTCCGCTGCCCGCTTGTTCCCGTGGTTCCGGTGGCGGGGATTGCGCTCTGCCTGATGCTGATGTTCTCGCTGCCCGCGGAAAACTGGTGGCGGTTGATCGGCTGGCTGGCGATCGGGCTGGTGATCTACTTCGGCTATGGCAAACACCATAGCGTGTTGGGTAAGGAATTGCGGGGACTGATTCAGGGTGCGGGGGCGTCTCCCGCCGGCACTCCGTTGCCGCCGCAAAAGCACTCGTAAGCAATGATGTGATTGATCCGGGTGGCCAGCATGTTCTGGATCCCCTACGTGCTGTTTGCGGTGATTGTTTCCGCCGTCATCGCGGGAGTCTGGTGGCTGCGCCGCCGCTGGTCCCCAGCGGCTGGTGCCGGTGCCGGCGTGACACCCGATTTTGAACAGCTCGTTCTGAGCCAACTGGCGAACCGGTTGCCGCTCGCCGCCATGCGGTCCCTTTTGAAGAGCCAGCCAGCGCCGCGCACTTCTGGCGTCTGTTTGTTCACCGCCGACGACGCC
>JAPLOC010000541.1:1641-8400 GCA_026692825.1 Planctomycetota bacterium
CATCCCTCGGATGAGTTGTTTCCGTTGTTGAAGCAGCCCCTCCCGGTGGAATGTCTCTATCTGGTCGAGTCCTGTCCGACCCTCGTTCATCCGACGACGGGGGTGGTGTTTGGGATGCGGATTGGGACGTATCTATGCCTGTTGCGACTGCCGGACGAGGCGCGCGAACGGGCACTGGCCGACGGGGCGGCTTGGGTCAAACATCCGTTGGTAAGCAAACTGCAGGTCGATCTCGCTGCGCTCCTGGGACCGGAATGGACGATGCCGAACTCCGCCCATCCGCAAATTGCCGAGTATTATGGGACGGCGTTCGCGGCGGCTGCGGCGGGACAGTAGGAGCTGGCGAGCTGGCTGGTTGAACCGAATTTCATCTTGACCGATTTTTCAATTACTGCCATATAGCGGGCCTTCACTTCCCCCACCCGGGGCCCATCCCTCCCGTCGCTCCAAGTCTCATCCCTTCCGGTTTCCCCCACGGAGTCTCTTTGCCGTGAAGAAGTTGCTTCTATTGGCTGTTGTTGGCACCACGTCCCTTGCCATGGGGATTCTTCCCACTGAGCGTGCCCTGGCGCAAACCAAAGAGAAAACGGACGCCCGACCGTCTCCCCCGCAGAAGATCGCGGTCATCGATCTGGAACGCGTCTTCGGGGAATCACATCAGTTCCAGCAGATGATCGAAGAGCTGAAGGAATTGAAGCTGACGAAGGAGCAGAAGTTTCAGCAGATGCAACAGCAGAAGATCTCGCTGGCTCAAGATGTCCGTGAGCAGCAGCTTGAGATTGACAGCGAGGAGTACCTGTCGAAGGAAGAGGAGGCGATTCGACTTGAGTCGAGCGCCAAGATTTTTGCCGCCGTTTCGAAGCAGCAGATCGGCCGTCGTCAACTCGAAATCCAAGCCGAGATGTTCAGTGTCGTCCGCAAGGCGCTCGACAAATTCGCCGAGTCCAACGGCTACTCGTTTGTCTTGAACGCGCGGGAGTTGGCCGAAGGGAGCGACAATCCCAACGACTTGCAGCGTGTCATGTCGCAGCCAGTTTCGTGGCATCGAAACCGTGAAGACATCACCGACGCGATGATCCAGTACCTGAATCAGAAATACGACGCGTCGGCGGATGTCCGCCCGGTCGGCGGTTCCAATGCCGGGAAGCCGAAAGCGACAACGGCGGACGGAACCAAGGCGGCCGCGAAACCCGCGACCGGAACCAAACCGGCTTCCCCGACACCATCCAACACACAACCCAAGCGGACCGCCGAAGCGGCACCCCGCAAAACGACGAAATAACGCGACGGTCCCTGCCTGGGTCGCGCTGGCCCCCTGCCAACCGCGCGATTCCGATCACCGCCACGATTCGAATTGAATCAATTTCGCCCCGTCATCAGGTCAAGCCTGGTGCCGGGGTGTTTTTGTTCAACGGTCCGCTTGGAGGCCAAGTTGTGTGCCACGGCCCGCGAACGCAGCGAGTGGGCCGTGAAGCCGAATTGCGGAATGTGGTTGTGGACGGGTTCTAAGATTGCCGGGCGACGTGTCGATTCACCAGATCGTTCTGAATCCACAGCAATTTGTTGAACGACCGGACCGTCTGGTTGCGATTCGTAGCTTCCAGGGGCAATTCAAGGATCACTTCCGTCAGGCAGTCGGACAACACCCCCATCAGGGCGTTCATCTGAATCAGCGGCACGTCGATCTCTTTGTTACCCGCCGCCGGTGTGTGCATTTTGCCCACCATGTCGAGATAGAGCGCCATTTTGCCGTCATACGCCCGCCCCAGGAGCTGCATCAGATACCGCAGCAGATGTTCCCGGCGGAATTGAACCTGAGGATTGTCGAGAGTCAGCTCCGCCAGATTCGTGGGAGTCGGGCCGTTGAAGCCGGCTTGTCGAGGGAGAAAATGCCGCGCGGTCGCATCGTACGACAATAACTTTTTGTACGTCTTTTCCACCAGCTCCGGGATCATTGGTCCCAGATAGGGGGCGGCACCATGAATCCGGGCGACATCGGCCGCGGTGAAATCCAGGAATTCACACAGATATTCGTAGCGGTAACCCAGGTCACTTTCCAACCTGGCTTCGTCGATGGACTTCATGAGATCTGACAACTGGTTGGGAGCAATGGAGAACGGGGTCCACAGGATATTGAAAAGGCGGGAACCGCACGGCGATTGTTGCGACAATCGCCGTGCGAACCCTTCCGATCGATCACGACGCCAACTGGAAAAGCTCGGCGGGGGGCTCCGCTTCGGTCAGCTTGAGGTCGAATTTTTCTTGCAACACCTTGAACACGTTCGGCGTGATAAAGGCGGGAGCGACCGGCCCGACACGAATCCCCTTCACACCGAGCGCCAGCAGTGTCAGCAAAACCGCGACCGCCTTCTGCTCGAACCAGGAGAGAATGATCGTCAAAGGCAGATCGTTGACGCCGCAATCAAACGCCTTCGCCAAGCCAACCGCCACCTGAATCGCGCCGTACGCGTCGTTGCACTGACCCATGTCGAGCAATCGGGGGAGGCCGGCGACGGTACCGTAGTCGTGGTTACGGATCCGGTACTTCCCGCAACCCAGAGTGAGAATCAACGATTCATTCGGAGCGGCGGCAGCGGCCTTCGTGTAGTAGTTGCGGCCGACCTCGGCCCCATCGCAGCCACCGATCAGATAGAAGTGACGAATTTCACCAGATTTCACCGCGCCCACGACTTTATCGGCGATCCCCAGAATCACGTTGTGACTGAAGCCAATCGTCGACTCACGAACTTTGCGTTCGACCAATGGGGGAGATGCTTTCGCCATCGCGATCACGGAAGAAAAATCGCTGGTCTTCAACCGCGTGCCACCGGGGACAGCCGTCACACGCGTGGTGAACAAGCGGTCCTTGTACGATTCCCAAGGGATCAGCACGCAATTGGTCGTGGCGACGATCGGCCCGGTGAACAGAGGGAATTCAAACTGCTGATTTTGCCAGGGACCGCCAAAATGGCCGGCGAGGTGCGAGTACGCTCGCAGCTTGGGATAGCTGTGAGCGGGGAGCATTTCCCCATGCGTGTAGACGTTGACGCCGGTTCCCTGGGTTTGCTCGAGCAGGTCGGCGAGGTCGACCAGGTCGTGACCCGTCACCAGGATTCCCGGCCCCGCCTTGGTGCCCTCGTACACGGTGGTCGGGGTGGGGGAGCCGAATTTTTCGGTGTGTCCCTCATCCAGCAATTGCATCACCCGCAGGTTTTGCCGACCACATTCGAGCACCATTTCGAACAGGCTTTCCATGTCGAAATTGACGTTCGTCATGGTGGCGAACAGCGCCTCTTCGATAAACGCGCTGACGTTGTCGTCGGACTTTCCCAGTCGGCGGGCGTGGTTGGCATACGCCGCCATCCCCTTCAATCCGTACAACAAGGTCTCTTGAAGCGACTGCACATCGGGGTCTTTTCCGCACACTCCGAGGTCGGTGCAGCCGGTGCCATGAGCCGTCTGCTCGCACTGATTACAGAACATGGAAACGCTCCTGAAATAGAGGTCCGGATGGGTCGCTGTCGGCACCGGTGAAAGGGAGCCAACCGCCATACGCGTGATCGTACCGAGCCGATATGTGGATAACAAGGTCTTTTTGTCTGTTTTTAGAAAATGAGAGCGAGGCCGGTGTGACAGCGGGGAGTCACGCACAGGGAAATCCCGACCAAGATGACACCTATTGAAGTTCGCCGCAGCAGATTTCATCCATGCCGGCCGCAGAGAGTTGCGCGAACCGGAACCAATGAGTTGCCCTCTGAGTGTTGCCGGAATGGCGTGTCACCTGTGTCTCACTCGCCGGGCGAATCACGGCGTTTGGCACGTTCCATGTCACGGCTTGGTGAACGTCATTTTCTGTGGCCTTTCCCCTGTGGGATGGATACGATTTCGTCATGACACGGAAAATTCTCGTCACCGCCGCCCTTCCTTACGCGAACGGGCATATCCACCTGGGCCACCTGGTGGAATACATTCAGACCGACATCTGGGTCCGCTTCCAAAAGCTCCGCGGTCATCGCTGCGCGTTTCTTTGCGCCGACGACACCCACGGCACCGCGATCATGATGCGGGCCCGGCAGGAAGGACGCTCGGAAGACGCCCTGATCGCCGACATGCGCGATGCCCACCTCCACGATTTCACGCGGTTTGACGTCGCGTTCGACAACTACGGCAGCACCAACAGCCCCGAGAATCTCGCCCTGTGCGGCGAGATCTGGTCGAGCCTGCGTCAAGCGGGACTGGTGGTCGAAGAGGATGTGACTCAACTCTTCGACGTTGAGGCGGGGACGTTTCTCGCCGACCGCTTTGTGAAGGGAACCTGCCCCAAGTGCGGCTCCGCCGACCAGTACGGCGACAACTGTGACAAATGCGGCGCGACCTACAGCCCCTCGGACCTGAAAAACCCGGTCAGCACCCTTTCGGGATCGATTCCCGAACTGCGAAGCGCCAAGCATCTGTTCGTGCGGATCGAGAC
The DNA here is from genome assembly GCA_026692825.1 of Planctomycetota bacterium. GTDB lineage: Bacteria > Planctomycetota > Planctomycetia > Planctomycetales > Planctomycetaceae > UBA10511. Next base: position 6,113 of record JAPLOC010000541.1, read on the forward strand.
TCTGCATGACTTTCTGAATGAATGGACGCAGGATGGCGAGCATCTGCAGCCGGAAGTCGCCAATTACCTGAAGGGGCATTTTCTTCAGGATCCGCTGCGCGACTGGGATGTCTCGCGACCCGCTCCGTATTTTGGATTTCCGATCCCCGACAGTCCGGGGAACTACTGGTACGTCTGGTTCGACGCGCCAATCGGCTACATGGCGTCGCTCGCCGAGTGGTGTAAACGACATGGCGAGTCGTTCGACGACTGGTGGCCGCGCGGTGCCGATGCCGAGACTCGCGGTGCCGAGATTCACCACTTCATCGGCAAAGACATCACCTATTTCCACACGCTTTTCTGGCCGGCGATGTTGAAGGCGGCGGGTTTCAAGCTCCCCCGACAGGTGCATATTCATGGATTCCTGACGGTCGACGGCGAGAAAATGTCGAAATCGAAGGGAACGTTCGTGCGGGCGTCGACGTACGTGAAGCACCTGGACCCGGCGTTCCTGCGGTACTTCTATGCGTCGAAACTCTCGGCCAAACTCGACGATCTCGACATGAATCTCGACGAATTCGCCGACAAGGTGAATTCGGATCTGGTGGGGAAAGTGGTGAATCTGGCGAGTCGCTCGGCCCGATTCGTTCAACCGACCGGGCTTTCCCCGGTTTACCCCGAGGACGGCGGGTTGTTCGCCCAGGCGGCCGCCGAGGGAGAGGCGATCGCGTCGGCGTACGATCACTTGGACTACAACACGGCGATGCGGCTGGTGATGGGACTGGCCGACCGGGCGAACAAGTACATCGACGAACAGGCCCCCTGGACGTTGAAGAAGGATCCATCCCAGGCGGGTCGGCTGCGCGATATTTGCACTGTCACGCTGAACCTGTTTCGTCAACTGGCGGTCTATCTGGCACCGGTCCTGCCGCGCCTGGCGGAACAGGCGGGTGAACTACTCCATTCGCCCATTCGCCATTGGAGCGATGCACAGACGCCATTGGCCGGCACACCGGTGGGCGAATTCCAACACATGCTCAAGCGGGTCGACAAGGCCCAGGTTTTGAAGATGATTGAAGAGAGTCGGGAAGAGGCCCCCGGTCAGGCGACACCGGCCAGCGTGCCCGGCGTCGGAGCGCCAGGCACCGCCACGTCGCCCCCAACCACCGACGGGCCGGAAGCACTGGCCGCCGAACCGCTCTCGGCCACCTGCACCTTCGATGATTTTGCGAAGGTCGATATGCGTGTCGCGCGTGTCGTGGCGGCCGAGGATCTGGCCGAATCGAACAAGCTGTTGCGTCTGACGCTCAGCCTGGGGGGGGATGATCGGCGCAATGTCTTCGCGGGAATCAAGGGGGTCTACGAGCCGGCGAGTCTGGTGGGGCGGCTCGTGATTCTGTGCGCGAACCTGGCCCCCAGGAAAATGAAGTTCGGCGTCAGTGAAGGCATGGTTCTGGCGGCCGGCCCGGGTGGGAAGGACATTTTCATTCTCGCTCCCGACAGCGGTGCCGTCCCGGGCCAGCGGGTTCATTGAAACACGTTGACACGTCGCGGAAATTGCCGGATACTCGTGTGCAAGCATCCTTCGAGACGGAATCAGTGTCACACAATGATTCGGAACGCCCCGCCACGGGCGATCTCTCCCAATACGCGAACGCGGTCGGCGAGCGTGCGTCTCTGGCCGCCCAAGGGCTGGCACAGGCGTCCCGTTTCGCGAAGGACGAGTGGTTGCGGCGATGCGCCCAGCGGTTGCGAGATTCCACGGAAGCGGTCTTGCGAGCCAACGCCCGCGATCTCGAACTGGCACCACACTACGGGATGAACGCCGCCGCCATTGATCGGTTGCGTTTGACCCCCGCCCGACTGGAATCCCTGGCGACCGCGGTGGAAAAGATCGCGCTCTTGGACGATCCGATCGGGGAGAGATTTGAGGAGAGTGTGCGGCCCAATGGGTTGGCGATTCATCGCGTGCGGGTACCATTGGGGGTGGTGTTTTTCATTTACGAATCGAGGCCCAATGTCACCATTGACGCGGCGGCGATTTGTGTGAAGAGCGGGAACGCGGTGATTCTGCGCGGGGGAAAGGAGGCGTTCCACAGCAATCGAGCGCTGTACGAACTGTTGCGCGACGCTTTGTTGGATGCGGGACTGCCGGCCGACTCGGTTCAACTGCTGGAAACCACCGATCGGGCCGCCGTCGGTCATTTTCTGGCGATGTCCGACAAAATCGCCGTCACCATTCCCCGGGGGGGCAAATCGCTGATCGAGCGGGTTGCCCGCGAGGCGAAGATGCCCGTGATCAAGCACTA
>JAPLOC010000542.1:0-2377 GCA_026692825.1 Planctomycetota bacterium
AAGAAGGGAGAGAAGAAGGGCGGGCTGACGAAGCCCGACGGATCTCGTTGTCTCTGGGAACGAAACGGTTTGGAAAGCCCCCGGTGAAGGTTCGTCGGAGAATCTCGACGATCGCAGAACCGGCCGTCCTCGAAGGCCTCGCCACACGCTTGCTTGACGTCGAGAGTTGGGCCGACCTGCTTGCCGGCTTGTAGGGTGTTGTGAGACCTGCGGCGATTCTTATCAACCACCCGCTGGGATACCAAAATTGGCGGCATTCCCCGTCGCAGCGCCCGTTGACGCTCGCACGGCCGACTGGTCTTCAAGGGTGCGTTTGCCCCGCATGAGCCCGATATCGGAATATTCCACTCCCCGTCAAGGCTTGCCGACACCTAAACTCATGTGCTATGGTAAACGTATGAATCCTGACTGGCATCACGATGATGGGAGTGGCGAACATGTGGCGAGACGCGGCGGAATCGGACGGATTGCGGGCGATTGATCAACTGGTGGCCGAGGTTCTCGCGCAGGGGGGCTGGACCGAGCCACCGATTGATGTAGTGGCTCTCGCGAAGAGGTTGGGAATGGCGATCGCCGTCGACAGTCGGCAGGAACCACGGGGCAGACATATGCGAATTGATGGCCGAACCGCCATTTTCGTTCGCCCCGAGCCCCGCCCCGAACGACTGCAATGGACCGTGGCGCACGAGATTGGTGAGGCGCTCGCGCATCGACTGCAAACGCGACAGTCTGAAAATGACTTGGCCGACGGCGAACGCGAACAGCGGGCGAATCAACTGGCGACCCGGCTGTTGTTGCCCAGAGGGTGGTTTGAACGGGACGCGCGACTGTGTCGGAACGATCTGTTCGAACTCAAAAAGTTGTACTCGACCGCGAGTCACGAATTGATCGCGTGGCGGCTGCTCGATGGGGACGAGCCCGCCGTCACCACGGTGATCGATCAGGGACGAATGACGCGCCGCCGGGGCAATCTGCCGGGTCGACTTCCCCCGTGGACCACCGGAGAACGCGCCTGCCTGGTGGAGGTCCAGGCGACCGGTCGACCCGCCCGCCGGGATGAACGCGAGTTCCAGGTCACTGCGTGGCCAGTGCATGAACCAGGTTGGCGCCGGGAGATCGTGCGGCTGGTTTGGCGCGGGGAGGGTTTCGCGGTCGATGCTTCAGACTGACTACGGTTCAATTGCGGAGCGCGAACGGAACCGCCGATCAAACACCGCCGGGGGTTCAATCCTACATTCGCCCGAACGTCTCTTTCACCGCCTTGAGCGCCGCTTCGCCGAGCTGTGGTTCGATGACCGTCGAAATGCAGACCTCGCTGGTGCTGATGATCTTGACGTTCACATTCGCGTCGGCGAGCGCCTGAAACAGCCGCTGACCCACGCCGGTGTGCGTTCGCAAACCAATCCCCAGCACCGACAGCTTGGCGATTTCCTCGTTCGCAGTCAGTTCGACCAGCGGCCACTGGGCGGTCAGTTTACGGGTGACGTCGAGACTGGTCGGCAGAGAATCGCGCGGCACGGTGAACGAGATGTTCGACTGCCCGTTCCGGCCGACATTTTGCACGATCATGTCGACCATTACCCCCTCTTCGGCGTTGACGCCGAAAATGTCGGCGGCGACTCCCGGAAGGTCGGGGAGGTTGCGGATCGTCACCAGAGACTGGCTGCGATCCAGGTCGACTTCGCTGACGACAATGTCTTCCATACTCGCGAGTCGATCGACAACGTCTCGCTCTCGTTCTTCGCGGGCGTGGTCACTTTCGTCATCGCTGTCGTCGTGGACGACACCAAGCGGCGGATACATCCGCTGTTGCCGGTGGAGGTCGAACCCCTCATGGACGGCACTCAGCGCCTCGACCGCTTTGTCGCGATCGACAAGAGCCGAGATTTTGATGTCGCTGGTGGTGATCATGTCGATGTTGACCCCCGCCTCGGCGAGCGCATGGAAGAACTGCGCCGCGACGCCGGTGTGCGTCTGCATGCCACTGCCTACGACAGAGACCTTCGACAGATTGGTTCCAATCTGGACGGTCCCGCTCCCCAATTGGCGAACCGCTTCGTCAGCGGCGGTCAGGGTGTCGGCGAGTTCATCTTGTGGCACCGTGAACGACACGTTGGCTTTGCCATCGGTCCCGACGTTCTGCACGACCATATCGATGGGAATCTTGCGTTGCGCCATCTGGGTGAAGATCAGATTCATCACCCCGGGTCGGTCGGGGATATCCCACAGACTGACACGTGCCTCGGCCCGGGCGAGCGCCGCGCCGGTGACGACCGATTCTTCGTCTCCTTCGGGGCCGATCAATGTTCCTTCGCCAGTGGAGTAGGCGGGGCGGACGAGTACCGGAACGCGGTATTTCTTGGCGAATTCGATCGAG
>JAPLOC010000542.1:2384-8270 GCA_026692825.1 Planctomycetota bacterium
CACGCCGGCACCCAGGCTCGCCAGCTCGAGCAGATCGTCGTACGAGATCCGCGAGATTTTCCCGGCATCTTTCACCAGTCGCGGGTCGGTGGTGAAGACCCCTTCCACGTCGGTGTAGATTTCACAGACACTCGCCTTGAGAACGGCGGCCAGGGCGACTGCGGTCGTGTCGCTGCCTCCACGTCCCAGCGTGGTGATGTTGGAATCGTCGTCGATCCCTTGAAAGCCGGCGGCGATGACGATCCGCCCCGCTTCGAGGGCCTTTCGCATCCGGACGGTTGAAATCGAACGAATGCGTGCCTTGGTGAAGGTGTTGTCGGTGACGATGCCGATCTGGGCACCGGTCATGCTGATCGCTTCGCTGCCGAGCTTTTGGACCGCCATCGCCATCAGAGCGACCGATTCCTGTTCGCCGGTCGACAGGAGCATGTCCATTTCGCGAGCCGGCGGAGCGTCGGTGATTTCGCGGGCGAGGTCGATGAGTTCGTCGGTTTTATGGCCCCGGGCACTCACGACGACAACCACCTGATGCCCCGCTTCGCGGGCGAGAACGGCGCGTTTGGCGGCGGCCAAAATCTTCTCGGCGGTCGCGACGCTAGTGCCGCCGAACTTCTGAACGATAACCGACATGAACTGCGATCCTGAAGACGAATCCCGGGGGATCCCGCCCCGATGTGAGTCGAACGGCGCTCCTGGGAGAGCGAAACAGCCAGGATAGCGGGAAATGGCAGAAAGTGGCAACCGGCCCGGCAGGTGCCGACTTCTAAGAAACCCTCACGCCGACGGTGAGGCCGACAGCCGGTTACGCCGTGCATTCTGCAACGGCGACCCGATCCCGGCGGTCGCTGACTTGCCGACCACAGGCTTCCGGAGCGGTGGCCGACGCGGGAATCTCGGCGGGGAGCATTTCACCCCGGGAGATCCTGCAGTCCTGGGGGGCTTCGATCCCCAACCGAATCCGCTTCCCTTCAATCGCCAGCACCACCAGTTCGATGCCACCGTCGATCAGAATCTTCTCGCCTACCTTGCGACTGAGAACCAACATGATTGCACTCCTCCTTGATGTAAAGCAGCCGATCAGGCTGTTGGAACACTGAGTTTGCCGTGAAGACATCCGAATCACCACGATCGCCACGATATGCAATCAGCGTGCCAATTGACAGGATGGCTTTCGATTTCAGTTCGTAACATGTTCAGGCAAAACAGTTTGTGGATTTTCATGGGGGTTGTGCCGAATGGGTCAACGGAATTGTCAGATTGGCAGAATGACTGTGGGTCGTTTCACAACTTGAGTCGAATTTGCACGTGCCGGCGCAAATTGAGTCACTTTTACAATGCCATTTTTTCCGAAATCGCCAACGTGTCTCGATAGGAAAGGGGCCGCAACCAAGACAAGAGGCCTGTCACCGGAATTGGCAGGGAGAATCTGGCGACAAATGTGACGCTGTGACAACGAAGCTGGGGGGACTCTGTCCCCCCCAGCTTCTGTCCGACGGCTTGATCACGGGTTTGGACATCGCCACTGAAAGTCTCAACGCGACTTCGGTGAGCAACCCGATTGTCGTGTGGACGGCTTTGACTATCCTCCGAACGATGGCAAAGAGGTGTCCAAAGTCTGAATTCGGGCCGCGTGGAGTATAGAATGGGGATCTGCGGAATGTTCCGCCTCCCCTGGATCGGCCCTGCTGGAATCTGCCCGTCATGACCTTCTGCACCCGTTCGCGAACTCACGTCAGGTCGCTCATTTGTTGGATTGTCGTTAGCGGCGTGGCGCTCTTCGCGACCTCCGGACTTCGGGCAGACGACGAGTTCCCACCCGAACTTGTGAAATTTCAGGCCCACGCCGGCAATCCTGTGTTCACCGGTACTGGAGCCGACACCTGGGACATCAAAATCCGCGAACGGGGGTGGATCGTCAAAGAGGGCGATACCTGGCGGATGTGGTACTCAGGCTACGACGGAACCCGAACGAACCCGGTTCGGCTGGGATACGCAACCTCGCCCGACGGTTTGAACTGGACCCGGCACGCCGGCAATCCGCTGCATCCCGACCTGTGGATCGAAGATATGATGATCGTTCGCGACCAGGAGGAATGGTACATGTTCGCCGAGGGGAAGGACGATCAACCCCAGTGGTTCACCTCGCGCGACGGAATCACCTGGGAACGCCGGGGAACGCTGGACGTTCGGAAGACCGACGGCACACCGGTTCCCCCTGGCCCCTTGGGAACACCGACCGTCATCCGCACCAAAGAGGGTTGGAACCTGCTGTACGAGCGGAGCGATGCGGGAATCTGGCTCGCCCGGTCACCCGACCTCAAAGTTTGGACCAACGTGCACGACGAACCAGTGATCGCACGCGGTCCCGAAGAGTACGACACCCAAATGGTCGCCCTGAACCAGGTGGTCCCATACAAGGGGAAGTACTACGCGTACTACCACGGCACACGAACCCCCCAGCGCCCCCGCTTGTGGACCACCAATGTGGCGGTCTCAACCGATCTGGTTCACTGGAAGAAATACCCGGGCAACCCCCTGTTTCCCGAGGCGGAAAACAAGTCCAGCGGTATCCTGGTCCATGATGGCCAACGCTTCCGACTGTATACCATGCACGAAAAGGTGGATGTTCACTTCGCAGGCGTGACAAACTGATGTTCGCCCGGCCGCACCGTCAACACCGGGCAGCCCGCTTTCCGTACGACTTTCTCGGCGACGCTTCCCAGCAACACGTGGGGCAAGCCGGACCGGCCGTGCGTACTCATCACAATCAAGTCAATGCCGGCATCGGCGGCGTAGCGTACGATCTCGACATACGGGGATCCCGTCCGTGTCGCGCGAATGACTTTCTTTCCTTTGGCCCACGAGTCATCCGGAACGGTCAGCAGCATCCGTTGGGCGCTTTGCTCCACCTCGGCGACGTTGAGGGCCGGGATCGCGAACATCGCCCCCGGTTCGGGCATCACCAGGGTCAGATCTTGCAGCACGTACAAGACGTGCAACTCGGCATCGAACTGGTCGGCGAAGGCGCACGCGTAGTTCTGAGCCGACCGCGCGTTCTGGCTAAAATCGGTCGGGAGCAGGATCTTTTTCAGGCGTATCATCACACTCTCGCTTGGAACCGGTTGACATAAACAAAACAGCCCCGGCTCGCCAACAAAGGCGGGCCGGGGCTGTCTTGGCCGACGACGAACAACCCTTCATGAGGAGTTCGTGACATCGCTGTATTCCATTGTCGCTTCGTGACTCCCAGCAGTCAACCGGTAACGACCGGCAGAGTCACTCCGTTCCCATCATCGAGAGGGGGCGGTTCGGCCGCACTTTCCGAAGGAATCGAAAACGAGGGTTGGAAACGTCGCAGCCGCAGACTGTTGGTGACCACCGAAACGCTTTCCATCGCCATGATCGCGCTGGCGATCATGGGACTGAGCAGCACTTTCAGAATCGGGTACAAGGCCCCCGCCGCCAGCGGGATCGCCAGCACGTTGTAGATGAAAGCGAAAAACAGGTTCTGGCGGATCGTTCGCAAGGTTTTGCGTGACAGCTCGATCGCCGTCACCACCCCCGACAGATCGCCCCGCAAGAGGGTCACGTCAGCCGCGTCGAGCGCCACATCCGACCCGGTCCCCATCGCGATGCCGACGTCGGCCTGGGCCAGCGCGGGAGCGTCGTTCACACCATCCCCCACCATCGCAACTTTGAAGCCGGCCCGTTGTCGCTCGGCGACTCGGGCCGCCTTGTCCGCGGGCAACACACCGGCCCACACTTCGTCGATCCCAACCTCCCGCGCGACCGCCCGAGCCGTCCGCTCGTCGTCGCCCGTCAACATGATTACCTGCAAGCCCATCCGCCGCAGTTGCGCGATCGCGGGTTTCGAACTGGGTTTGACCGCGTCCGAGACACCGACCACTCCCGCGATCACTCCCCCCACGGCGACATAGACGGCGGTCTGCCCTGCGCCCGCCATCCGCTCCGCCTCCTGGACCAGGCGACCGGGCGCGACTTTCAGTTCGGTCATTAACGCCAGATTCCCCACCTGGACGCGTACGTCTCCGGCGGTCGACGCTACGACCGCGCTAACCCCTTTTCCCTCGATCGAATTGAATTCGACCGGGGGGACAACTTCCAAACCCAACTGCCGGGCCGATTGAACGATCGCCTCTCCCACCGGATGTTGCGACCGCAGCTCGGCACACGCCGCCAGACGCAACATCTCGCGACGATTGAAACCAGCCGGGAGCGAAGTGCCGTACTTCTGCGATTCGCTTACCGTACCGGTAGCCGCACAAATCGCTTCGACCACACTGGGACGCCCCATCGTGATTGTGCCGGTCTTGTCGAGGACGACCGTGTCAACGCGGCAAGCGGTTTCCAGGGCGGCTCCGGTTTTGATCAACACTCCCAGTTCCGCGCCACGCCCGGTACCCACCATAATCGCCGCCGGGGTCGCCAGACCCAAAGCGCACGGACAGGCGATGATCAGCACGCTGATGCCGCAGGTGAGTCCCATGCGAAACCCCTCCCCAGCCGGCCCCAGCAGCCACCAGCCGAGAAAGGTGATGATCGCGATCAATAGCACCGCCGGCACAAACCACGAGCTGACTAGGTCCGCCAGTCTGGCAATGGGCGCTTTGGAGCCTTGGGCGGTCCGCACGAGCTGAACGATTTGGGCGAGAACCGTCTCGGACCCGACCTTGTCGGCACGAAACCGAAAGCTGCCGGTGCGGTTGAGTGTCCCCCCGACCACACGCCCCCGAGCCGACTTTTCAACGGGGGCGGGTTCGCCCGTCAGCATGGATTCGTCGACCCGACTGCGGCCATCGACCACCACGCCGTCGGCGGGAACCCGTTCGCCCGGCCGCACGACAACCAGGTCGCCCACCGCCACGTCGGCGATCGGAACCTGCGTTTCGACGTCGTTTCGCACCACGGTGGCGAAGCGGGCCTGCAATCCCATCAGTTTACGAATCGCCTGCGACGTTCGGCCGCGGGCCCGCTCTTCCAGCAGTCGGCCGAGCAGGACGAAAAACGTGATTGTGGCGGCGGCTTCGTAATAGACCGGGGACATCGGTGGGTGGCCCGCTTCCGTCCCAACCGCCGAGCCGTGCAGCTCGGGTAACAGGGGCCGCATCGCTTCGGGAAATAGCGTCGCCGCCAGGCTCGCGAGGAATGCCGAACCGGTCCCGAGCGAGATCAGCGAATCCATGTCGGCGGTCCCCCGTTTCAGGTTCCGCCACGCCCCGACAAAGAACGAACCGCCACACCAGAAGACCACGGGGGTGGTGAGGATCAGCAACACCCAGTCCCGACCGGGAAACATGAGGTCGGCCATGCTGATGACCGCCACCGGAATCGCAAGGATGCCGGCGATAATCAACCGTCGCAGATGGGCCTTGAGTTCGGCCGACCAGGGTTCCGACTCGCTGGCTCGTGCGCGAGTCGCGTCGTCAGCGGGCGAATCGGTCGCTGGGGCCTTCAGCCAGTCGAACGCCGAAATGGGCCGCGCCTGATAGCCGGCGTGATCGACCGCCCGCTGAAGTTCCGCGACATCAATTCCGGTCGCGACCGTCCCGACACGCGCTTCGTGCGTCGCGAGGTTGACGACAACGCGTTCCACACCGGGAACGACGGCAATCGCCTTCTCAACCCGCGCGACGCAGGCGGCGCAGTGCAGCCCATCGATCGCGAAGAGCAGATCGGACGCGGGAACGGCGGAGGGAGCTTGCGACATGTGGGTCTCAAAGGAGGTCTACGAATTGTAGGGCGGGGTCGCCCCGGGAGGTAAGGCTGTCGTGGATTCTTCGTGGCCTCGAAGAGGTGGCGTTTTTACACAACCGCCCGCTGGAATACCAAAATCGGCGGCGATTCCGGTGGCAGCGTCAGTTGACG
>JAPLOC010000543.1 GCA_026692825.1 Planctomycetota bacterium
CGGAAGACGTCAAGATCCTGTGTGGTCAACCGGACGCCAACGAGTAATGCGCACGCTGACGATCATCCTCCCGATTCCCTTCCCGGAACTATGGCCCAACGCCCGACCGCATTTTCACGCGAAGGCGCGGGCCACCAAGCGCTATCGAAAACTGTCGCACCTGGTGGCGTTGTCCGAGGGGAATCGGGAGCGGTGGGGAGAGCCGGCGAAGGCGGTGACAATCCGGGCGACGTTCTTCCTGCCCTGCCGCAAGCGCGACCCCGACAACTGTATCGCCGCGCTCAAGGCCGCTTTCGACGGTCTGGCCGACGCCAAAATCATCGCCAACGATCGCGACCTGACAATCCTCCCGCCGCTTGTCCGCCCTCGAAGCGACTGGAGGAAGAATACGAGCGTTCTAAACCCCTGTGTCTGTTTGGAGGTAACCGAGGAATGACGACCAAAAGAGAGATGCCAGTCCGTGCCCTGGCACCGTGGTTTGGCGCGGGCCGCATGATTGCCCCGCTGGTCGGCCGCGAGCTGGCCGGCTGCAAATGGGTAGGCGTTCCTTTCGCGGGCGGCATGAGCGAGATCGCGGAGATTGACGCCCGGTCGATCGCGGTGAATGACCTGCACCGGCATGTGATGAATATGGCGATGGTTGTTGCGGTAGATGCTTCGGGCATGGCCCGGGCACTCTCGCGAGTTCCATTCCATCCCGACGCCTTGAAATTCGCCCAGGCAAAATGCTTGGAGATGGAACGCGGCGGGTGGGACTTTGGTGAACTTGCCCACAGTGCGGAATTCAATTGGGCGGTGAACTACTTCATCTGCTGCTGGATGGGTCGATCGCACAAGGCGGGAGGCGCCGACGAATTCAACGGCGGAATCTCCACCAGGTGGAACGCAAATGGCGGCGACTCGAACACCCGCTACCGATCGGCCCTGCGCGGCTTGGTCGAGTGGGGCCGTATCATGCGGCGGTGTTCGTTCACCTGCCTGGATGCGTTTGAGTTTCTCGAAAAATGTCCGGACACCAAGGAAACGGGAATCTACTGTGACCCTCCCTGGTTGATCCTCGGCGACAAGTACACGCACAAGTTCAGCGAATCGGGCCACCAACGATTGGCGGCGCGTCTCGCTGAATTCAAGCACGCTCGCGTCGTGCTGCGCCATGGCGACAATCCGCTGATTGAGGAGCTGTACCGGGAAGATCGCGGGTGGACCTGGCTGCGTAGTGAGGGGCGCACGCAGACCAACGAGGCGAAGGACGAATCGCTGATTCTGAACGGTCCGTCGCGGGCCGATGGGGGAATGTTCCAGTGATCGTTGAATTACCGGACATCAGGATTTTTCCGGATGGATGCAAGGAGAAGTCATACCCAGACGCTGGGGCAGTCTATTCCCCATGCGAAAAATACCGCTATTCGCTCTGGAGAATCTGGGGCGAAGGCGACTTTCTCGCCGTGGTCGGCCTGAATCCGTCGACGGCAACAGAGAGCGTTTTGGATCCGACAATCCGCCGGTGTGTCCAGTTCGCCAAGGACTGGGGTTTTGGCGGACTGTTCATGCTGAACATTTTCGCTTGGCGTGCTACCGATCCTCGCGACATGAAGGCGGCGGACGATCCCATCGGACCGGCGAACGATCAATACCTTCGAACCGTCTCCGTGGAGTGCGCGAAAATACTGGCCGCCTGGGGATCTCACGGTCAGTTCGTCGAGCGGTCCGACCAGGTGAAGCAAATTCTCAACCAACGGCTCGATTGTCTCGGCACTACGAAAACCGGACAGCCCCGCCACCCGTTGTACGTCCCAGCAAACCGAAAACCCGAGTTGTGGTGGAGTCCCAAATAATGAGCCGAGTATTGAACTGTGCCGATCTGTTCTGTGGAGCTGGTGGAACCAGTTGCGGGGCGGAGGCGACCGGAGGTGCGAAGGTACGATTCGCGGTCAACCACTGGCAGCCGGCCGTCGATACACACAGCGCCTATTTTCCAGATGCGGTCCATGTGAATTCACGTCTTGACCAGGTCAACCCGGGAGAGTGCCAGCGCCCCGACATTCTTTTTGCCAGCCCGGAATGTACCCACCATTCCCGGGCGCGGGGGGGGAAGCCAACCAGTGACCAGCAACGATCTGGCGGGTGGGACGTGGTTCGCTGGGTCGAGTTTCACCGACCGGCGTGGTTAGTCGTCGAGAACGTCGCGGAGTGGGAACACTGGGGGCCGGTGGGAGACAATGGCATTCCGCTCAAGAGCAAGCGGGGAGCGTTCTTCGCGGCTTGGGTGAACGCAATCAAAGCGGCAGGGTATAAAGTCGACTGGAGACGTCTGAACGCTGCGGATTACGGAGCGCCGACGTCGAGAGACCGGCTGTTTGTGATTGCCCGTCGTGGCCATCGGATGCCAGTCTTTCCCGAGCCGACTCATACCCGCCACCCGGGGGGTGAGCTGCCGGGGATGGGCCTACCACGGTGGCGAGCGGCGTCCGAGGTAATCGACTGGTCGCTGCCCTGCCCGAGCATTTTCACCCGAAAGCGGCCTCTGGCCCCGAAGACTCTGGCCCGGATCGAGGCGGGGTTGCGGAAATTCGTTGGTCCATTTCAGTATCAACTTATCGGCATGGGGGCGGGTCGCTCGCGATCCCCCGACGATCCTCTGCCGACGATCGTGGCGGCGCGTGAGAATCATGGCGTTGTGCTTCCCTTCATTTCAATTATGCGCAACAACTGCACAGCGGACGGAGTCGCCGATCCCCTCTCGACACTGACTGCCGGCGGTGGCCACCATGGGCTTTGCCTCCCATTCCTCGCCGAAGTCAATCACAGCGGAAGCGACTCCCGGACGTCTGACCCGCGCGGGCCGATCGGAACGGTATCAACGCACAACGGGAGGGGGCTGGCGATCCCATTCCTGTCGCGGTTTCACGGCGGTCCCGATTCGTCGCAGCGAAACCACCCGCCTGCGGACTCGCTTCCGTGTCTCGACACCAGCAATCGATATGCGCTCGCCGTGCCGTTCCTGCTGCATTACTACGGCACCGCGAACGTCAGCCCAGTCACCGACCCAGTCGATACGATCACAACCCGCGACCGCCATGGACTCGCGCTTGCCTCCATGGTGCAAACGTGCAAGGAGTTGCGGGTCGCCGACGTCGGTTTCCGCATGTTGCAGAACCACGAACTGAGCGCCGCCCAGGGGTTCCCGAGTTCGTACGTATTCTGTGGAAACAAGGGAGATGTGACCCGACAGATCGGCAATTCAGTCTCCCCGCCGGTCGCGGCTGCTATCACAAAATCAATTCTGGGAGTGTAAGAATGGCTGAAGACACGAAGATCCAATGGTGTGACCATTCCGCCAGCCCATGGCATGGGTGTGAGCATGCACGAATTCTAGACGGGTCAGAGCATCCCGGTTGCGCGAACTGCTACGCCGAGAGACAGAGCAAGCGGAATCCCAACATTTTGGGACATTGGGGACGGGAGGGGACTCGCGTGAAGTCCAAGTCGTTCATTGACAACCTGGACCACTGGAACAAACAAGGTGCAAAGCGTGGTATTCCTGTGTCTGTCTTCCCATCACTCTGCGATCCGTTCGAGGATCGTCCGGAGCTTGAACCATGGCGTCGGGAAATGTTTGAGGCGATCGATTCATTCAAGTGGATAAGGCTGATTCTCTTAACCAAACGGCCTGAGAACATACGGAGGATGTGGCCGCGCCGAACTGATGTTGAGTACATCGGCGAAGCGGGAACAATGAACGAGGCGAGCGAGAATTACCGCCCAAACGTCTGGCTGCTGACCAGCATCAGCGACCAGCAGACCGCCGACGCGATGATTCCCGAGCTGCTGAAGTGCCGCGACTTGTGCCCCGTGCTGGGGATCAGTGCCGAGCCGTTGTTGGGGCCTGTGGATCTTGGCCGTCTTGTATGGAAGGGAGCCGGATACAGCAATCCCGAATTTCAGGCGAAAGCAATGGGAAGAAGATCGATCGACTGGGTAATCGTCGGCGGCGAGAGCGGCATCAACGCTCGCCCCTGCAACGTCGCATGGATCCGCGATCTTGTTGGCCAGTGCAGAGAGGCCGGCGTGCCGGCGTTCGTCAAACAGCTCGGATCCGTTCCGTTCGACGGCCTTTACGAGTTCCGCCGCTTCAACTCGTTTCAGCATTGGGTGGACAAGGCGCAATCCTGGATCGGTGGGGTACCAGTTGTATGCACGCGAATCTGCCATGTGGGCCGCGATTTCATGCGCGCCCGGGATCAATCCGCGTTCCCTGTAGTTGCCAGTCTCATCGACAAGAAAATAGACAAGAAGGGCGGAGACCCGTCCGAATGGCCCGCAGACCTGCGGGTGAGGGAATTCCCCGCGACATGAATCCCCAGAAACGCCAACGCCTCAAGCGCGGCATCGAATACCGTCGCCCGGTCCGCGTCGGCGATCGCCTCGTGACAGTCACACCAGGCAGAGGCAACCGTTGCACGGTGACAATTGAGCCCGCGCCGCCGCAAACGCCCATTGACAAACCAAAGAGCGGCTGACAATCATGCGAGAGTCGAAAGCCCGCCATACAAGGGTGGCCATTGAAAAGCCCCCGGCGGTGAGACTCGGAACCCCCGGCGCGTTACGCGCTGGAGAAACCGTGTTTCGCCGCCGGGGGTTTTCCTTTTCAACGATGGCCACCAGAGCGATGAC
>JAPLOC010000544.1 GCA_026692825.1 Planctomycetota bacterium
CCGTCGAGTACAAGATACAAGTGGCAATGCGGTGGTCGGAATTGCGGTTATCGACGCTCGCTTACTGCGTGCGCGGCCCCCTTACCACAATCGACTTGTCTCGCGAGGGAAGTCGAACGTGACAATGAGTCGCTTCGTTTCGACCGCATTCTAAGGGAGTCCACTCTGCCGACTGCGAGGTATTGTGAGGACGAACGAAAGGCGGGATCGAGATCCCGCAGTCCAGGGAGTTCCTCTTGACCAAATCGGCCCGTTTTCGGTACATCGCCCCCCCGCATTCGCCATTCGGTGCCGATCTTTTTCGCCAGACTGCGTTTCCCGCAACGACAGTTTTCCCCGGTCTCCCGCCCGGGTCTCTGGTTCGCCTTCCGAGTGGCGCATCCCCCACTTCCCTTCCCGAGAGGTACGACCCATGCTCTCTCCCCTGTCGCGTTTTCTGGCCTGCACCAGTTTTCTCGTCGTGACGGGTGCCGCCGGCTCGGCCAGCGCCCAGTTTCTCTACGATCCCTGCTGCCGACCGTGTCGGCCGGCGTGTCCCCCGCCCCCCGTGCAGCAGTGCTTTCGCACGATCCCCGTCACCGAATACCGGGATGTGCAACAAACGGTGCAGCGCCCCGAGTATTACACCGATCTCGAAGAACGAGATTTCACCGAGTACCGTCGGGTGTGTGAAACCCAAACCGCCCAGATCCCCACGGTCAATTATCAAACGGTCACCGAACATCGCACAGTTCAACGCGATTGCGGACGCTGGGTGTCCTACGTCGAGTGCCGACCCAAACTCGCTCCCTGCGATTACGACAATCGGCCGGACCTTTTCGGCGCGATGAACCGGACCGCCTACAGTGTTCGCATGGCGTTCACTCCCGACTCGGTGGTTCGCAAGTCCTGGCAGCCGAACATTGTCACTCAGCAGATTCCGGTCACCCGACAGGTCGCCGTTCGTGGCGTCAAGACGGTGAACTATCAGGTCGCCCGAGTGGTCCCTGTGGTCACCCGCAAGCAGGTCGCGGTCACCAAGATGCGAATGGTGACGCAGAACATCACCCTGAGGCAGCCGTACACCGTGATGAAGACGGTCCCGGTTGGCAGCGGGTACGCGTTCGCCGCCCCGATCAATGCCAACACCGCGACGGCCTCGGCGGGAACGTCGGCCTCGGGAAGCGTGTCCGCCGGCATTCAGCCGTCCCCCGCCTCCAACGATCTGGGGGAACGGACGGCGATCGCTCCCAAAGACTCGTCACGGGCGACCTCGGCCGAGACGCCCGACAGCGACCGGGTGAAGACCTTCACAGACGATACCGAAGACAAGATCAATGGCTCGGGAGCCGGTCGGGGCGAACAGGGGAAGAAGTCGGGCCGTACGCCAATCATTCCCCGCGGCTTCACTGACGATGAAGTGGCCCAGGCGAAGCGGCCGCAGGGTGTCTGGGTCGCGGCCAAGAAGACGGCTCGACCGGTCGGTGAATGGGTGGCCCGAAAGAAAGCGGACGTGCCGGCAGGACCGGCGCTCGAACCGATCATTCTGGCGCAGGCGACGCGCCCCAAAGCGAATTGAACGCTGTGTCGCGGCTGAATGGCCGCCGACGATGACTCCATGACCAATCCAGCCCCGATGGCGAATGTCGAATGACCACACATCGACATTCGCCATTTTCGCATTCGATGCCCTACCTGCTGTTCCTGGGCTGCTGCCTGGTCTGGAGCGTCAGTTTCCTGCTGATGAAAAAGGCGGTGGTGGGCTTTAGCCCCTTGTCAGTCGGTGCCTGGCGCGTCGCGGGCGGGGCGGCGATGCTTGGCTGGCTCTGCTGGCGACGCGGTGTGTATCAGCGACCGACCCGTGAGCAACTGGGCTGGATCTCGCTGGTCTCGCTGCTGGGGTGTGGCTGGCCCTACGCCGTCCAACCTTTGGTCGTCGCCCGGCAGGGAAGTGCTTTTGTCGCGTTGACCGTCACCCTGGTGCCGTTGTTCACGATCACCCTGTCGGCGATCTTTCTGAAAGTCTTTCCCAGTCGACGACAGTTGATTGGCGTGTGCGGGGCGTTTTGCTTTCTGGCCCTATTGCTGGCGGATGGAATTCGCCGGGAGATTCCGGTGGGCGATTTGGCTCTGGCGGGCACGGTCCCGGCGTGTTACGCCGGCTCCAACATTCTGATCCGGCGTAAACTGAGCGGTCTCCCTTCGCTGTGGCTGACGTTTTTGGCGCTGTCGGGAACAATGGCCGTGTTGATGCCAATCTCGTGGACCGTCGCGGCCCCGGTGTGTGAGTCGTCGCGAGACTGGTGGCTGGCGGCGGGGGCACTGGCCGTACTCGGTGTGCTGGGAACCGGCCTGGCGACCTACTGGTTCAACACAATGATTCAGACTCAGGGGCCGTTGTTCGCGGGGATGTCGACGAATCTGGTCCCGGTGGGCGCGCTGGTTTTGGGGTGGTACGATTCGGAGCGGGTGACGCTGTTACAGATCTGCGGTTTGGTGGGGATTCTGGCGATGGTGATTCTGGTGCAATACGGGGCGGCGAAGCCGGTTCAGGCTACTGCGCAGGCGGACTCGTGACAAACTGCCGGACCCAGATTTGAAACTCCCGGACGAGAGTGGTTTCGTCCGTCTCGCCCACACGTTTTAGAAAATCGGAGAGCCCCGACATCGGAAGCATGGGGAATGTCGGACTCTGGAGCGATTCGTTGTAGCGGCGTCCGTCGGCGGAGAGAACCAGGACCGCGAGTCGTTTTCCGTTGAACCTCCACACCTCGGGAACTTTGAGGGAGGCGAGAATACCGAGCCGATTGACCACGCTTCGGCTGACTTCAATTTCGACAACAAGATCGGGCGGGGGATTGACCTCGAGATTGATCTGTCGCAGAGCCCGAACCTCGGCTTCATGGGCGATGTACCAGCATTCATCCGGTTCCAGGCCGCGCCGTTTGATCCGCCGTTTCAAGGTGAAATTTCCCAAACTAGCGATCGGGATGTTCGACTCGAGCGTAAAGGTCTCGAAAAACCGGGCGAGAATCTTCTTCCAACGTTCGTGTTGCGAACCCGTAGTCATGATTTCCAGCCGTCCCCGATCGTAATTCAACCGAATGTGGCGTCCATCGAGTGCCTGAAGGAGCGCTTCGTAGGTCGTCCAGTCGATATCGTCCAGAACCAGGCTTTCGCCATCGGTGAAATGGGGAGGCGCGAGTGTGGTCGTCATGGTGTTGCGCGATCCGAAGTGTCGGTCTTAATGAGCAGCGGCGAAACTGGCGATACAGCTCCAGATGTTTGATGGAATCTCCCTGCCGCAGGAAGTCGGCGAACCCGGCTAAAGGAATCGCCGTAAATGTCGGGCTGGAGTCTGTCTCCCGATAACTTCCCTCCTGCCCGAGCATTGAGACTCCAAACTCCTCGGCGGAAATCTCCAGAAGTCTCGCGAGCAGTTTCTTCCAGCGTTCGTGGGCCGAGCCTGTCACCATGATTTCAAGCAGCCCCTCATCGAAATTCAGCCGCAGGTGCCGGCCCTGAAACGCGCGCAGCAACGACTCGTAGGTGGCCCAATCGACCCCATACAATGTTAGTTGCTGGTCGGGCGGCGTGACAGGGAGTGTGAGGAGGGTCGGCATGTGCAGGCCTCTGAACGCGGCGTCGACAGGGAAGGCGACGGCATCGCAATCATTCTATAACGCCGAGTCCCGGGAATCCAAATGGAATCCGGTACCCTTTCACGCCACCAAATCACTCTTTCGACTTCTTGGGCTTCGCGGGAGTCTTTCTCGCGGACGACACGACCGTTCGAGAGGTTGTGGCTTTCTTGGCTCCCTTCACCACCTTCTTCGCCGCCGCTGTGGCGGATTTCTTGGTCGCACTGGTCCCCTTTTTCGCTTGGGCAGACTTGCCGGCAGGGGTCGGCTTTGCCCGCGGTTTCGCCGACTTCGTCGTGGCGGTCGCATTCCGCCCGCGCTTCGCCGGCGCTGGTTTGGCAACGACCACTTGCGCTGCTTCCGTTGCCGCGGTGGCACCGTCGAGTTCGATTCCAAACAATTCCCCAAGGTCAGCTCCCGCCAACGCCGGTTCGGAGTCCCCGGCCAGCGCCTGATTCAGGTTTTCCGATTCAAGCGCCTGACCGACGAGTTCCAAATGGTCGACATCGCGCAGGGTGAACAGAAGTTCGGGAGCCGCATCGAGTCGCGCGCCGACTCCGTACATCACCGCTGCCAGATGTTTGCACAACGACGCGCTGTCTGGGCAGGAACACTTCATGGAAATCTCACCCGAACGGGGGAGCAGACCGTCCCGTGGATCGGTTAAATTTCGCATGACCCCCGCGTCAAACTTCCCTTGCAGCAGGTCGAGCAGCGAATGGATCGACTTCGCACACTCGGTTTTGAGCCGTTTCCAGCGGTCTTTTGACAGAGTCTTGATCGAAATTGTGATCTGGTAAATGTCGGAACCGCTGACGAGCGCACGCACCTCACCCCGCTTGATCTTGAGGTCAAACACCGAACCGTTGCGCAGGTACGTCATGCCCCGGGGCAGCCGGTTGCTGTAGTCACTGAAATTCTCGATATGCTTACACCACGCCTGCCCCCAGAACGACTTGGCGGCGGTTCGGCCAGCCGCCTTGACCGGCGTGGGTGGCTCCCCGGTTTTTTTTTGGAGTTGCGCCGCATGCCGCGCCGCCTTCGCCTTGCGTTCAGCCTGCGAAACGTACGGCCGGTACTCGTAGTATCCCCATCCCATCGTGTCGACTCCCTTCAAGACGTGTTCGGTGCGGTTCCGCCGGCAGATCGATGACGGAATGCCCGGATTATTGCGGTAAATCGCGAAGAAAGGAATCGAAAGCCGTCGCGAGTCTGGTTTCTGACGTGGATTTCTGGATTTGAGAGTTGGCCAAGCGGAACTCGGGCACCCGATCAAGAGTATGCAAACGGGGGACGAGCGTTGTGTCTTCGTTTGTGTGGGGCCGAAGCAACGGTGGCTCCGCACGGGTACCATCACTCAGGTTTGGAAAAAACCGCCGGCGCGAGCTTCTCTTTCCGCACGATTTCGCTGTTCTCAATCTCCATGAACAGTTCTCCATCGCGATAGACTTTGACGTGTGTGGCAACTTTGGTCCCTGCGACCTCCTTGTAGTCGGAGTAATAGGTCTCGATGTTCGCCAACTCTCCATCGACTCCCATGCCGCGCGATTTTGATTCGACTTTGACCACCAGATACGTCTGTTTGTCAAACAGAAACACCACGTCCCGATGCCCTTTCGATGAGACCCGCACCCCCACGGTGGGCTTCTCGTCGACTTCAATCGACGGGACCGGCCGGTAGCGGAACTCTTTCCCGCGCAGCGGAACCAGTGTCCGCAACCAGTTCACATACAGGTCTTCCCTAAGAAACAGCAACCGGTCGCCGACCAGCTCTTCCAGTTCTTCCCCCTGTTTGATCCACGCTTCGTCGCCGTTCCGTACCAGTGTGTAACCGTCTTTGATCTCGCTGCGGAACTTGTTGGGCCATTCAACGGAGTACGTCCCTTCCTGTTCGGAATTCCCCACGACCGAGTACACCGTGATTTTTGACTTCCAGGTCTGCGCGTTGAGCTTCGCGAGTTTCTCCTTCCCGCCGGCTGCGACGATCGCTTTGTCGATCATTCCCCCCAGGTCGAGTTCCTCCTGGGCGAGACCGACCCCCGGGCCAAAAACCCACATCGCCGCGCACACCAGCCAACACCGTCGATCCATCGCATCTTCTCCTGACAGTTTCACCAAAATCCGGGTCAATCGACGTAGGCGAATTCGTTCAGATTGAACAACACCAGGCACCACGTCGCCAGCGCCCGCTGTTCGAGTTCGTCACCCGTCACTTTTCCCGCCGTCTCTTGCTCCAACCGCCTTCGCTGGCGGTTGAGGAAGTCGACACTCTCGGACAATTCTTCCGGGGTTGGCAACCGACCGACTGCCAGGCGATACCCGTGGGTGACCCAGGCGGCCGCTTGAGACGTCGCGCGGGTGTCACCGGCGGGTGATTCGCGCCTTACCCGGTCGGCCATCGATCGGGCCTGTTCATTGAAGAACTCGCCGTTGAGCAACGTAAGTGCCTGGGTTGGAATCGTCGACACAACCCGTTGTTCGCACGAAGAGGTCGTATCCGCGAAATCGAGCAACTCCAGTTCCGGGACCAACAGCGACCGCTTCACGTAGACATACGCCGACCGCCGAGACGCCGAAACCGCGTCCGGCTTCCCCCAACCATCACCCGGTCGAGACTGACCTTCCAAAACCGCCTGATGGATTTTGGGAAACACGCCCGGCCCCCCCATCGCGTGATTCAAACGACCGCTGGCGACCAGAACGGTGTCGCGCACAACCTCCGCTTCCAGCCGTCGATACGGAAACCGCCACAATAACCGATTGTCGACATCGACTTTCGATCCCGCCTCGTTCCATTCGCTGCTCTGCGCATACGTCTCACTGAGAACAATCAACCGGTGAATCGATTTCAGGCTCCAGCCGTTGTCCATCAGGGAATTCGCCAGCCAGTCGAGCAGTTCGGGATGCGACGGAGGGCTGCCCATTACGCCGAAGTCGTTTTCCGACGAGACCAGTCCCTCGCCAAAATGCCCCTGCCAGAGCCGATTCACGATCACCCGCGCGACGAGCGGGTTTCCCCGGTCGGTCATCCAGCGGGCGAGCGCGGTCCGTCGCTGACTGGTGTTGGCGTGCGGCGAAGTGGTGACAGCAGAGCCGCCACCGGGATTGCCAGCGGTCGTTTTGTCGGATCCGGTGAACGAGACCGGCTGCGCGGTTCGTGACAGGACTTTGGGAATTCCCGGATCGACCACGCCGGCGGGTGTCGCGGGATTCCCCCGGCGGAACACCTGGGTGAGCGCGGGCGGGCCGGCGGGTTCCTGCCAGATGTAGGCTCGGGGGAGCGGGGCCGGGGCCGCGTCGGCCAGCGCCCGCAACGCCGACTCGAACTGCATCTGCTGCCGGCGTTCATCGGGGGTGCTGCTGTCGGCGAGGTCGGCGAGCAGGTCGGCATTCGTTTTCTCGACCAGCGATTTCTGCTCGGGGTTCCGCTGGTCGGGAGGGAGGCGATGGGCCTCAAAAGCGGCGGGCGACAGCCGTTTGGGGCCACCCAGAAAATACCGGTCCCGCACCTGCGACGTCACAAGCGACAATTGCTGTCGAACCGCCTGAACCGCCGCCTCCTGTCGGGCGACCGCCCCCTTGTGTTCCGCCAGTTCCCGATCTGTTCCCACCGCCACATCCAGATCGCTTCGCCCCTCCTGCGGCCGCTTCATCGGGTCGAAAACCGATAGAAAGCTGGCGTAATCAATCTGCGACAGTGGCTCGAATTTGTGGTTGTGACACCGGGCACACCGCAGCGTCAGACCCAGAAACGCCGTGCTGACCGTCCCGACAATGTCGTCGAGTTGCTCGTAACGATCGACCACCGGGTCGGCCGGTTCATCGTCCCACGTTCCCAATCGCAAAAAAGTTGTGGCGATCAATGTTTCCGCCGACCGGTCGGGCAGTTCATCGCCGCTCATTTGCTCGATCACAAACCGGTCGTACGGCTTGTCTCGATTCAACGAGTCGATCACCCAGTCTCGATACCGCCAGGCGTTCGATTTGGGACCATCCCGTTCATACCCATTCGTCTCAGCGAACCGCGCCACATCGAGCCACCGTCTTCCCCAGCGGACGCCATATCCCGGATCGGCCAGAAGGCGATCGACCACCCGGGCTCGGGCATCGGGATCGTGGTCGGCGGCGAATGCTGCGATTTCTTCAGCCGACGGGGGGAGACCGGTCAGATCGATTGTGACACGCCGCAACCAAGTGGAGGGGTCGGCAGGTTGGTTGATCGCCAACCCACGTTCGGCCAGCGCCGCCGCGATGAACCGATCTATTGGATTCGACGACTGGCTTGCCGGCGTGGACGGCACAGAGGGCCGGGCCGGAGGGACAAACGCCCAATGTTGATAGTGTTGAGGCTCGGGAGTGATGCCATAGACCGCGACGTCGGCCTTTTGCGGCGATTCATCGCCACACACCGGCGACGAATACAAACCGCCGACAATCAGCGCGACCATTGCGGCAAGAGCCGCAACCGTAGTGTGGATTTGAATCCACACGAGCTTCCGCGTCGCTTCGTGTCGCGAATTTCGAGTCAAACGAGTATTTCCGACGCGATGGGAGGGCGAACGTCCTCGTGAGCCGCTGTTGTGCGAACAACCGCCCAAAACCGCCCTCTGGGCAGCGCTCGGTATCCAACCGAACGGTAAAATCGAATTTGATTCGACGTCGTGGGCACCCCGGAGAACGGTTTCGCTGTGCGAAAACTCAGCGGCGGCTCGGCAGGAGCCTCGCCCTCCCGTGGGGGTCGACGGCTTGGGGAACCGACGAATGAAAGACTCGAATGTCATGGGGCGTCTCCCGCAGTCAATGATTCGCCGATCGTCGTTAGAACGAACTGCCGCTCGCGCTGGGAACGGCCGCTCCGCCACCCGGCTTCGTCAGGATCGGGTTGTCAATCCGCAGCGTTTCCAGCGACAATGTCCGCCGCGTCGGAAACAGTTCGCCGACGTCCAGATCGCGCGGCAACACGAACAGCACTGCGACTTGAACATCACCGTCGGAATGCAGGTGCAGGCTGAAACGGGTGGCGACCCCAAACTCGCGGGCCATCTCCCCGTCTTGCTCGGCAGGTTCCAGTTCCAACTCTTTGTAATCGACAGGTTTGAGAAACGCATTCGGGCGCTGTGGCAGCGTCGTCTGCCGAACCTCGTCTCCTTTGATGGTCACCCCGAGTGCGGAACTCAACAACGCGATGAGATCGGTATGAAACCGTCCCGCCTCTTCGTGGCTCGAAGCGAGATGATGGTTGCTGAGAACATACACATAACCCGAGCCAACAGCAGTCCTTCCCCCCGCGGCCACGACAGCCAGCGGTGCCTTGAACGCGCCGCGGATTCCCGGGAGAGGCGTGTTGAGAAACTGCGGCTGCCGGGGATCGGGTGTGGAATCCTCCTCGACGGGTTTCCGCGGGGCGGGACGCGCGTCGCCGAATTTTGGCACATTGGTGGTCGCCGGTTCCTCTTCTTCTTCCTCCTCTTCCTCCTCTTCCCCTTGAGCCGCATTGACGGCGGGGGCGCTCTGGGTGGGCATGGCAGCCGCACTGGGATCGGTCGTTCCCAATTCGGGTGGGGGAAGTTCAACGAATTGCAACGGCAACCGCAGGCTGATCGACGTCGCGCTGTCGACCCAGGGACCATGCAGGTGGGCGTTCTGCAGTTCAATTGACTCGAAGTATTTCGCGGTCGTATCGAGACGATCCTGGTAGTCCTCTGAGCCGCAACCGAGAATCAGCCCGAGGCCCAGCGCCACCACGCCACTAAACCGGGATCGCGGTGCGGATCCGAGACGCCAT
>JAPLOC010000545.1 GCA_026692825.1 Planctomycetota bacterium
AGCGACACGAGGCGCGGCGAATCGACCTGCAGTTGCGCGGACGGTCGGGCCGGCAGGGAGATCCGGGTTCAAGCCGATTCTTCCTGTCGCTGGAAGATGACCTGATGCGGATCTTCGCGGGCGATTGGGTGAAAGGGGTTTTGACCCGACTGGGGATGCAGGAAGGGGAGGCGATTGAAAGCGGTCTCGTCAGTCGACAGATCGAGCGGGCGCAGCGTCGGGTTGAGGAACGCCACTTCGAGCAACGGAAGAATCTGCTCGAGTACGACGAAGTGATGGACCAGCAGCGCAAACGGGTCTACACATTTCGGCAGGGGGTGCTGGAAGGCGAGAATTGCCGCAGTGTGATTTTCGACATGTTGCGCGAACAAGTCACCGAGTCGGCGACCGAAATGCTGGATCCGCAGTATGGTCGCGCCTCGGGTGCGACTTGGGCGGGACAGGCGGCAGGGATTCAAATCGACGCCAAGGATCTGCGTGATTGCGACGCAGAGCAGGCGACGGCACTTCTGAAAGAACAGGCGCTCACACAGGCCGACGAACTTCTGCGGGAAAAGATTGAAGAAGACTTCCCGACCGATGTTGAGGATGAGCGCGAGTGGAACTGGTCAGCGTTTTCGAAATGGGTCAACAACCGCTGGGGGTTGAATACCAACGATCGCGATCTCAAGAAACTGGGACGGGACGGACTTTACGAAGAGATCATCGAACGGGCGAAGGGAGCGATCGAAGGGGCCGACTTTTCTCCGATTGCGCACTTCCTGGCCCCCGACTTTGGCCGTCGGTCGCTGGCGGCGTGGCTCGAAAATCAGTTCACCCTGAAGGTTGATCCCGCCACGCTCGAGGAGCTTTCTTCCACGGGAGTGGTCGACAAGATCCTGCAGGAACTCGATCGGCTGTATGAACAAAAGGAAGTGGTGTTCCCCGTTTCGGTGGGAATGTCGCGGTTCATGGCCGAGCATTCCGGATCGGGCAGCGAACGCTATGACCGAGATGGTCTGATCCAGTGGGCCAACTCAAGGTTCCGCACGCAGTTTCCTGTGGGATCGTTCCAGGGGCTGTCGCGCGACGACATCGAGCAGCGACTGACCGAGGCGAGTCAGCGGTTTCGCTCGTCCGGTGCCGATCCCAGTGAGTTCCGTCCGGAATTACGAGAAGCCGAGCGGGCGCTGTTGCTGGAAGTGCTGGATACCGCCTGGAAGGACCATTTGCACCATATGGACCATCTCCGTCAGGGGATTGGGCTGGTGGGCTACGCGCAGAAGGATCCCAAGGTTGAGTACAAACGCGAAGGGATGAAAGCCTTCGAAGGAATGTGGAAGGGAATCGCGAATCAGGTGACTGGCGCGATCTTCCGGCTGGAAAAAGAGAGTCCAGGATTCGTCGGCTCACTCTGGCGGATCACCGAGGTGCGTCACGACGCTCCGGTCGAAAACCTCCCTCCACCTCCTGCGGAAGGGGGAGCGGTGGGGATCGAAGAGCCGTCGCGAGGTCAGGCTCCCGCAGAGACCCCCGCGATCGAGCCGATTCGTAACAAGATGGAACGTGTCGGACGCAACGATCCGTGCCCGTGTGGCAGCGGCAAGAAGTTCAAGCAGTGCCACATGAATCGCTAGCAGTTGACTGACTCGCCGTGGTTGGCCGAGTTGGTGAACCGCGACACACGGTTGCGAATTCCACATCGGGAAAGGACTCCCCGTGGTCTCCTGGTTGCTGAATCTGGTTTGGATGACCTTGCTGGCGGCGCTGTCGCCGTGGCTGGTGTATCGACGGTTCGTCCAACGCAAGTCGATCGGCGACTGGGGTCAGAAACTGTTGGGGCGAGTTCCCGTGCGGACAGGTGCGCACAGGTGCGTCTGGCTGCACGCGGTGAGCGTGGGAGAAGTGTTGCAACTGCCGCAGATTGTCGCGGAATTGAAGCGTCGTGATCCCCGCATGGAAATCGTCATCTCCGCCACCACGACCACAGGGTTCGGGGTGGCGCGACAGAAGTTTCCCAATGCGATTGTGGCCTACTGGCCTCTGGATTTCAGTTGGGCGATTTCGGCGGCGTTTTCGCGATTGCGGCCCAATCTGGTTGTGTTGGTCGAGCTGGAATTGTGGCCGAACTTTCTGCGGGTGGCGCGGCAGCGTCAGATTCCCGTCGCACTCGTGAACGGGCGGATCACGGAACGGAGCGTGCGAGGCTATCGACGGATCGGGCCGATCATTCGGTGGATGCTGTCCCGGCTCGAATGGATTGCCGTTCAAAACGCTGTCTATGCGCGTCGATTCGAAGAATTGGGGGCACCCACGGAACGGATTCAGATTACAGGTTCCGTGAAATTCGACGGTGTGGAAACCGAGCGCGACAATCCGCGAACCGGTCGGTTTCGCGAATTGTTGGGACTTCAAAGTCATCCCCCGGTCTTTTTGGCGGGAAGTACCCACGCTCCAGAAGAGCGGATTGCCGTGCGGGCCTGGCAGTCGGCACAGAAGGAATTTCCGACTCTGCGACTGGTCTTGGCTCCGCGGCATGCCGAGCGGTTTGACGAAGTCGCGCGGCTCGTGCGCGAGGAATTGGGTGTGCCATTGATCCGACGAAGTGCGTTAACCGACGCGAATTCCGGTGACACCTCTGAGAGTTCCCACAAGGTGGACGATTCGAAAGTGCCTGCCGTGATACTGCTGGACTCACTGGGAGAGTTGTCGGCGTGCTGGGGCTTGGCGGATGTCGCATTCGTGGGGGGGAGTTTGACCGACCGGGGGGGACAGAGCATGATCGAGCCAGCGGCGTTTGGAGCCGCTTTGTTGTTTGGGCCGAACACATGGAATTTCGCCGATGTGGTTTCCAGTCTGCTGGATCGGGAGGCGGCGGAAGTCGTGACGGACGGAAATGCCTTGGCCCTGCGCATTGTGGAATGCCTGAATGACCCCGTCGCGGCGGCCGAGCGCGGTTCCCGAGCACGGGAATTGGTGTTGGAAAGCCAGGGGGCCACCAGTCGGACGGTTACGGGGATCATCAACATCCTTGATGAGAGAGCTGACGCGGAGAGCGATCATTCCGAGACTCGCAGGCGGGCGGCAGCTTGATTTTCGCAAATAATTCGCGTTCAACCGTGTGCATTGTTCGGAAAAATTCACTAGACTCACCGGTTCCCAACCGCAGACAATCCCCACGTTTGAGGCTGCCGTCTTGACAGATGACAGGCTCTCTGGCGTGGGCGCAGGTTAGACGCGGTCGTTTCACCGCACCTTGGAAGTTCACGTCGTCAGGAGTTTTGGATGTCGAGTTTGTTCACCAGCGAATCCGTCAGCATGGGGCATCCGGACAAAGTCTCGGATCAGATCTCCGACGGTGTTCTCGATGCGCTGCTCGCGCAGGATCCCATGTCTCGCGTCGCGTGCGAGACACTGTGTACAACGGATCTCGTGGTGCTGGCCGGAGAAATCACCACTCAGGGTAAACTCGACTACGTCAAGTTGGTGCGCGATGTTGTCCACGACATCGGCTATGTCGGATCGGACATGGGGTTCAGCGCTGAGTCGGTCCGAGTGTTCGTCGCGCTGCACTCGCAGAGCGGCGACATCGCCATGGGGGTCGATCGAGACGGAGCGGGCGATCAAGGGTTGATGTTTGGTTACGCCTGCAACCAGACTCCCGAATTGATGCCGGTGCCGATCGCGTTCTCGCACCGCATCATCAATCGCCTGACGGAAGTCCGCCAGATGGGCGACGTCGACTGGTTGCGTCCTGACTCCAAGAGCCAGGTGACCGTTGAATACCGGGACGGGAAAGCGGTTGGGATTTCCGCCGTCGTTGTCTCGACGCAGCATTCCGAAAAGGTGAGCCAGAAGGACATCACCGACTACGTCATCTCGGAAGTCATCAAGAAGACAATTCCCGCCGAACTGCTCAACGCCCAGACCAAATATCACATCAATCCGACGGGCCGATTCGTGATTGGCGGACCGCACGGCGACACCGGTTTAACCGGTCGCAAGATCATTGTCGACACCTACGGCGGCTGGGGCCGGCACGGTGGTGGCGCGTTCAGCGGAAAGGATCCCACAAAGGTCGACCGGTCGGCCGCCTACGTCGCGCGGTACGTCGCCAAGAACGTCGTTGCCGCCGGTCTTGCAGACGAATGCGAAGTCCAGCTTGCCTATGCGATCGGTGTTGCCGACCCGGTCAGCGTGCTGGTCGACACCAACGGAACCGCCAAGATTCCCGAACAGAAGATTTCGGAAATCGTCCGCGAACTCTTCCCGCTCACTCCGCGTGGAATCATCAACGAACTCAAACTGCGCCGGCCGATCTTCCGCAAGACGGCGGCCGGTGGCCATTTTGGTCGGAATGATCCCGATTTCACTTGGGAAGACACTTCCGTCAAAGCCCCGCAAATGCGCAAGCTGGCGGGTCTGTAGTTTGCGAATGTGAACTCAACGTCCGGCGGCATCGCCGGCCGTTGAGTCCCGTTGGAAGATTCTCCGCTGCGTGGTGGAGACGTTCGTATCCGCGTCACTGCGGGTGCTGGTTCAAATGAGACGCCGCCATGGATGGTCGCGAGTCATTGATGTCGTTTGTGAGCGCCAAAGTCGGGCGGTTCCGCGAAGGAATGCGGATCCGCGGGCGTTGGGTGTGGCGCGTCTGGGCCGATTCCGCGCACGTTCGCTTTCTTCCCGGATTATCAATCTTCGCGGGGATTCTCGTCGCGACCGTCGTTCTGGTTTGGCATGCCTGGGCGACCCGAATGTCGCTGGGATTTGGGGCGCTGTGCGTCTCTGTGGTTTCGCTCGCGGGACTCGCCCTCATGGGACGCCGTTTGCTCGACGAAGCGAAATTCGCAGACAGTGATCGCCGGCGCAACCTGTTTCTGGGTGTCGCGACTGCCGTCCCGGGCATTGCCCTGGCGGTGGTCGGGTTCGGTGCCACTCCGCTGGGAGCGTTGGTCGCCGCTCTGGTGACGCTGGCCACCGCGGCCGCCGTCGCGCAATGGAATGCGGCAGAATTGGAAACACGAATCAAAGGGCTGCAAGCCACTGCCCTGCGATGGATTCATGGACAAACACAGGAGAAGGAACTCATGGTGGACAGCGTATTTGAACTTCCGACACATGCGAGCCGACGGTCGGCGGAATCGGCCGGGGACATGCACCCGGTTCAATGGATGCAGCGGGCTGTGGATGGTCGGGGAGCCGAACGGCTGGAAGGGGTCATGCAAGTCGACTTTCCCGCCGGCCAGTCGACGGTCACCGTCCATGTCGCGTTCTGTCCCCCCTTTCAGCGGACGCCAGCGTTTCACTGCCAGGTGCCTGCCAATCCGGGCGTGCGCTTGCGAGCCAGCGTCGCCTACCCTTACGGTGCCCGGGTCGAATTGAAACGAACCAGTTCGACAACTGAGCCACTGACAGTGGAACTCGAATTCGACGCCCAGTCGTCGCTCGAATTACGCCGCGCGGCGTAATGCTACCCTGAGCGGCACGAATTGAGACGAGAGTAACGTGGATGAAAATCCACGCTACCCTTCCCCAATCGCACCTGTCGCGCGACATCTGCAGTCGGCTGGCGTTGACTCATCAAGGGGCATCGATCTATTGTGGTGGACCACCGTCTGGCCGACACCCGAGAACTCGTTCTCCCCAACAGGTACGCCCCACCAATGCTCTCGATACTTGGAAGTCCCGCGAACCCGTTTTGCGATGGGCATTCACGCCGGCATTTTCTCAAGATCGGCGGTTTGGCGCTGGGCGGGTTGGGGTTGCCGCAGATTCTCCGGGCCGAGCAATCTGGGCGCGGCGAAGGAGCGGGCCTGGGGCACAAGGCGATCATCATGATCTACCTGTCGGGAGGTCCCTCGCACCAGGACATGTATGATCTGAAAATGGACGCCCCGAA
>JAPLOC010000546.1:0-5198 GCA_026692825.1 Planctomycetota bacterium
GAAGCGGGTGGTACTCTGCAACACCTCGGCGACAATCCGCAGATTGTTGGCCCGCAGCGAACTGCCGGTCTCGGTCACTTCGACGATCGCATCAGCGAGTTTCGGCGGTTTGACCTCGGTCGCCCCCCACGAAAACTCAATCTGAGCGGTCACCCCGTGCTGCGCGAAAAACGCCTTTGTCAGCCCCACCACCTCGGTCGCGATCCGTTTCCCTTGCAGATCTTTCACCGACTGCACGGGAGAATCGTTGGGAACACACAGCACCCACCGCACGGGCCGCCGGCTCACCTTCGAAAACATCAGCTCGCACACTTCATGCACGCTGGCGTTGTTTTCGACAATCCAGTCGTGCCCCGTGATCCCCGCGTCCAGCACTCCCTGCTCCACGTAACGCGCCATCTCCTGGGCGCGAATCAGCAGACAATCGATCTCGGCGTCGTCGATCTCGGGGTAGTACGACCGGGACGAAAACTTGATGTTGTATCCCGCGCGACGAAACAACTCGCCCGTCGCTTCCTGCAGGCTTCCCGCGGGAATGCCCAGTTTCAGCCTCTGTTCAGACATCGCTCACGACTTTCCATACACCACGGCCGGGTCGAACACACGCTCTCCCACGGTCTCATACGACTGCCCATCGGCCGACAACCGCCGAAAGAAGCAACTCCTGTATCCCTCGTGACACGCCGCTCCCCCAATCTGGTTCACCTTCGCCAGCAGCGTGTCGGCGTCGCAGTCGAAGTACAGCTCGTGCAATTCCTGCACGTTGCCGCTCTCTTCTCCCTTGCGCCACAACTTCTGCCGACTGCGGCTGTAGTAACAGACACGCCGGGTCGCCAGCGTCTCGCGGTACGACTCTTCGTTCATCCAAGCCATCATCAGGACGTCCCCCGTGGCGACATCCTGGGCAATGACGGGGATCAGCGGGGTCTTCTGAAAATTGGGGCCGACCATTCGGGAACCGTTGGGAAAAACAAACGCGGTCGCGACCTTTTGTCACGACCGCGAGACCATGCACACAGGTTGGCTTGACGCCGATCTCCAGCGTAGCATGGTGTACGTGGTGAAACCAGCCTGCCCCCCAAAACAGCCCGGCTTGACTCCCCCTCCCCCATCGGCAACAATCGGTGGTTGCATCAACGAATGCCTACCCGAACGCTCCCCGCGTTCAGCGGGTCGTGTTCGTCAAGAGTCAACGCCTTCCCCCCAGGGAATCCTCGCCCTACCCCCCTTCGCGAGCGATCCCTGACACCACGGTTCGTCTCCCGACGACTTCCACCGCCATCTGGAGCCCCCATGGCCAACGACCCCCTTCGCCAGCCTTCCTTCGGACGGTTGAAGCCTGGGTTCATTCTCTGGATGACAATGCTGGGGAGCTTTTTCGTCGTCCCCTTGGCACGGGCTGAAGAACCGGCGCTCCGCACGCAGATCGACCGTCTGATCGCGATGCAAACGCCCGACTTCGACAAGCTGGCCGCGCCGGTCGCCGACGACGCCGAGTTTTTGCGACGGGTGACTCTCGATCTCACCGGCACCATTCCCACGTCGACCGTCGCCCGCGCGTTTCTCGCGGACCAGAATCCCCAGAAGCGCGAACAACTGGTCGACAAACTGCTCGCCAGTCCCGAATATGCCCGCCACATGCAGCGGCAGTTTGATGTGGCGCTTATGCGGCGGCTGCCACAGAAGCACGTTCCGGTCGCCGAGTGGGAGAAATTCCTGCGTGAGTCTTTCGCCGCCAACAAGCCGTGGGATCAAATCGTCCGCGCGATTCTCTCCAGCGATGGTTCCGATCCCGCCAATCGCGGACCGGCCCGGTTCTATCTCGATCGCGATGGCGACGCGCATGTCATCACCAAAGACGTCGCCAAGCTGTTTTTGGGGGTGAACTTCGAATGCACGCAGTGCCACGACCATCCGCAAATTGAAGACTATCGCCAGGAACACTACTACGGCGTCTCGGCATTCTTCGTTCGCAGCTTTGTGATGACCGACAAGGAGAAACGGGTTGTCTTCGCCGAGAAAGCGGACGGTGAAGTGACTTACGAGTCGGTCTTCGAAATTCGTGACAAGGTTTCCAAGGGACCGAAAAGCACGCTCCCCAAGTTCATCGAAGCGAGCGCGATCACCGAGCCGAAGTTCGATAAGCCCGAAGAGGGATATGTCGTCAAGCCGGATGATAAGGACAAAGAACTGCGACCGATTCCGCGATTCAGCCGCCGGGCGAAATTCGCGGAATTTCTGGCGTCGGCCGAGAATCGGCGGTTCTGCCGATCGTCGGTCAACCGTGTCTGGGCGCTGCTGCTGGGGCGGGGATTGATTCATCCCCTCGATTTAGACCACGCCGAGAATCCCCCGTCGCACCCGTTACTGCTCGCCCATCTCGCCGACCAGTTCGCGGCTCACAAGCTCGATTTGAAGTGGCTGCTCAAGGAAATCGTACTCAGTCAGACGTACCAGCGCTCCAGCCGGTCTGTGGCTCCCGAGGTCAACCCTTCCGACGCCACTTTCGCGCGGGCGTTGCTCAAGCCGTTGAGTCCCGCGCAGTTCGCCTGGACCGTGATGCAGGCGTCGGGCGAAGTCGACGCGCACCGGATCGCACTGGGAGATCAGGCGACCGAACAGGCGCTGTATGACAAGCTGATTGGATACGAAAGCCGCTTCGTGCAGTTGTTTGGCGGGGAACCGGGCAAACCCCCCACAACGTTCGAAGCGACCGCCGACCAGACCTTGTTTCTGTCCAACGACCCGGCGATCACCTTCATGGTGAAGCCGAAATCGGGGAACACCGCCGACCGGTTGCAAAAGCTCCCGCCGGACAATATCCCCGCGATCGCCGAGGAGTTGTTCCTCAGCACGCTGACCCGCCTGCCCACCGCCGACGATGTCACCGACGTCCAGTCGGCGCTTGCCGGCGCGACGGGTGAGGCCCGTACCGCGATTTTGTACGAACTGGTCTGGGCTGCGATTTCGTCGGCCGAGTTCCGGTTCAACCACTGATTCCTTCCTTCCCTCCCTCCCTTCAGACATTCAGGAGATCGCCCCATGCGCTGCCAATACGCGTGCGGTTCGGACGCCCACTTTTCCCGGCGGGGATTTCTGCAGACCGGGGCGGGAGCCTTGGGAGCGCTCGGTTTTTCGGGGATGACGGCGGTTTCGGGGGCCGAACAGCTCGCCTCTCAGCAGAAGCAGGTGGTCGTTTTCTGGTTGGCTGGCGGGGTCAGTCAGTTGGAAACCTGGGATCCCAAGCCGGGAACCGACAACGGGGGACCGTTCCTCTCGATTCCGACCTCGGTTCCGGGGATCGAGATTTGTGAATTGCTGCCCCACACGGCGAAGCAGGCGCATCATCTCTCTCTGGTGCGTGGAGTGAACACCGCCGAGGATGATCATGGCAAGGGAGCGTACATCATGCTGCACGGGCACCGGCAAACGCCGGGGTTTGAGTATCCGCAGCTTGGGTCGGCGTTCGCCTCGCTGCTGACCGCGCCGGAGAACCCGTTGCCGGGGTACATTCACGTGAATGGCGGCGGCAGCCCCAGCGAAGCGTCGTTTTTGGGGCCGCAGTTCGCACCGATTGGGCTGGCGGGTGGAAAGCCGCCGGCGAATCTGGCGCTGCCCGATGGCATCACTGTGGACAATGATCGTCGACGTCGCGAGCTGCGGGCGAAACTCTCGGGCCGATTCGCGACCGGGCGTCGGCAGTCGGAGACCGAAGCGTACAACGCGTCGTACGATCAGGCGGCGTCTCTTTTGGCGCGAAAGGATGTCTTCGATTTCTCGAAGATCACCGACGCCGACCGCGAGCGGTATGGCAAACACGAATTCGCCCAGCACTGTCTGATGGCCCGGCAACTGGTCGAAAATGGCGTGACATTCACCAAGGTGACCCACACCAATTACGACACCCACTCCGAGAACTTCAATTTCCACATTGAGCAGCTTGGGGAGTTTGATCGGCCATTCGCGGCGTTCATTCAGGATCTGGCAGACCGTGGCCGGCTCGCGCATACGCTGGTGATTGTGATGTGCGAGTTCGGTCGTACGCCGCGGATCAACCATCTGGTCGGCCGTGACCACTGGAGCAAGGCGTGGTCGATCGCAGTGGCTGGCTGCGGAATCAAGGGAGGAACGGTTGTTGGCAAGACGAACGCGAACGGAACGGAAGTGATCGAACGCGAAGTGAACGGCGGCCACCTGTTCCACACCTATTACCGCGCGGTCGGACTCGACCCGACCAAGGCGTTCTGGCATGAAGGGCGGCCGTTCAACAAGGCCGACCCGAAGACCGACTCGATTCATGAGATCCTGGCCTGAGTCCAGTGGTCGGTTCCGCGAGCCAGTTGCCAAACTTAACCCTTGGTGTTCACATGCTTGTTGGTGCAGGTCCGATTACGGATCGTGGCAATTTGGTTCGCCGCAGCTTCGAAGTCTCGCTTGGAATTTTCGCGTACCTGGTTCTTTGTTCCACGAGTTTCTCCGCTGACTATTCGGTGCGCCCGGATCATCCGCGAATGTTGCTGAATCCGGACAGGATTGAAGAAGTCCGGTCGAAGATTTCAGCGGCACCGCGGATTTGGCAAGATGCGATCAAGGTGGTGGTTTCCCCGAAGTCGAAGCCGAGTGAGCGGATAATTTGCGCAGCGGCAATTTATCGCGTTGGGTTGCTTCCCAAATTCGCGCATGATCGAACACGCGAGCAATACGGTGAAATCGCACGCAAAGAAATGCTCTCGTGGAAAGGCCCTCTGTTCGGGAATCAGGAACAAGTCGAGTCAATCTGCCCGTTGGCTTTGGGATACGACTGGATTTACGAGTTGCTTTCGGACGAGGAGCGTCGGCAGATACGTGAGCGAATCGAAGCAGCAATTCGGAAGAACGATACGAAAAACCCAGACATTGCCTGGCGGGCGCACAACCAATGGGATGGAAATGGAATGATTGGAGCGTTGGCAATTCATGGCGACACGCCTGTGGATTACGTGAAACTCTACTATTACGAAAACTGGATGGCTGACAGACCCGATGTGCGAAATTACCGCATGGCCGCCAATTGGTTTCCAGGCGGTGGCAACCCGGAGGGTTTCCAGTACTATTCCCGCGTCTGGTCGAATTTTGCGATGAAGGGTTGTTGGGAATCGGCCACGTCTCCTTCCGATCAGACCCTCGCGAATCTCGGACTTTTCAAGAATTCCACTCTA
>JAPLOC010000546.1:5205-9613 GCA_026692825.1 Planctomycetota bacterium
GCGGGCATGGTGCGGTCAACGACCGGCTGTTGTCTCAGTTGCAAATTGCCACGGGATACGGGGGGGAATCCGGTCAACTCTCGCGATGGATTCTCGATTCGACAACGAACGGATTTGAGAAGGCGAACCGGAATGTCACCCAGGCGATGGTGAGTGCCATTCTCCTCGGAGACCCCCGGGTCAAAGGTAAGTCTCCAAGTGACCTGGGAATTCCTCTCGATTTCGTCCAATTGCGTCCGGGTGAGTACGTCGGTCGGTCAGACTGGAGCGATCAATGTACGATGATTTCTTTCGCCTGCAGTTGGCGGCTGGACAGAATCCGGATGAACGGGGATGTGATGGTTGTGTCCAAAGGCAAAGTTTTAACCGGATGTCGCGACAGGATTTTTCGACATTGTTATGGAGAACCCTGGTTTCGAAACAATGTCCTGTTCTACGAGGGGGACAAACTGGCGGTTGTCCCGATTCACAATGTGAGAGGAGTGGTCGCGGGGTCATTCAAACAAGTGGGAGAAACAGAATTCGTGGGCGAGTCGGCACCACGCTATGGCAATGCCGGTGGGATTGTGATCAACTCACCCAGGGTCAAATTCGTCCAGCGCCGATTTCGTTATGATCGCGAGAATTCAAAGGTCACAGTCCGTGACGAAGTCGCCTGTGACCCGACTTTGACCCCCCGGATTTGCTGGAACACTCCACTGCAGCCGGATGTGAACGGAAACGAAATCACATTGCGGAACGCCCCCGCGACAGCGACCATGCGGTTCGATCCCCCTCCTAAAGAAATTCGAGTTGTCGGCGGTCCGAATGATTGGGATTTCACCCGGGATTATGCGGGAGAGTTGGGGAATCAGTCGGAGTATGCTGAATTTGCCAAAGCGAAACTCGATGGCAAAATCTCCCTGGGTGGTTTCTACACGATTTTTGTCGCGATGCCTCCTGGTGGGGGCGTCATGACAACGACAATCACTGTCCCGTAGACGGAACATGAGCGCAATGAAGTGGTTTCAGTTCTTGTCGGGTTGCTGCCTGGCGCTGCTGTTCACAATTCAATCGACACCCGGTCTGGCCCAGGAATCGGCGACGTCCGAACCGTTGCCACTGCAATTCGCCCGTCGCGATCTAACCCGCTGGACCACTCAGGTCGAAGTCAGCGTCAAAACGGTCGTCGAACGTCAGGCGGCTCTCGACGCGGCGTCGAAGGCGGTTGCCGACGCCAAGGCGGCGCAACAGGCGGCTGATAAAGCGGTTGTCGACGCCGCCGCCGCGATCACCGCCGCCGAGCTGGCGAAAGTGGCGGCAGAAAAGGCGCTGGCGGACGCAGTGGAAAAGAAAAAGGTCGCCGACGCCGCCAAAGCCGCGGCTGACGCCAAGGTTCCCGTCGCCGAGCAGGCGGTGAAGCCCGCGACCGATGCGAAGGCGGCCGCTGAGAACGCGGCCGCCCTGGTCCAGCAGCAACTCAAAATCGCGCAAGAGCGGGTCGCCGCCATCGAGAAGGGGCCGATCACACCGGTGCCGGCCACCACGCGTTTGTTGAACACGCTGACGCACGATCGCCCCGTGATGGCCTGTCGATTCGATTCCCTCGGGAACTCGTTATTCGTGGGCGCTCAAGACAACAGCTTTCACCGTTGGGATATCTTCGCCGGCCCGATGCTCCACCAGCCCGGGCATGGGAGCTGGGTTGGCGCGATCCAATTATTGCCCAAGCTCAACCAGGCGGTGACGGGAGGGCATGAAGGAAAGCTGACGTGGTGGGGCGATCTCGATTCGACTCCCAAAGTGGTGCGAACCGTTGACGCGCACAAAGGCTATCTGCGGGC
The DNA here is from genome assembly GCA_026692825.1 of Planctomycetota bacterium. Classification (GTDB taxonomy): domain Bacteria; phylum Planctomycetota; class Planctomycetia; order Planctomycetales; family Planctomycetaceae; genus UBA10511. The sequence continues at coordinate 7,029 of JAPLOC010000546.1, forward strand.
GATTGCTGTCAGTCCGGATGGCACGCTCGTCGCCACCGGGGGCAACGACAACATGGTTCGGGTCTGGTCCGCCGCCGACGGAAGTCTGGTGAAGGAACTCCCGGGCCACGAACGACATGTTTACAACGTGGCGTTTCACCCCTCAGGAAAGTTCCTGATTTCCGGCGACCTGGTCGGGGTCTTGAAACAGTGGGAGGTTGGCCCGTGGACGCTGATTCGTGACTTGGATGCGAAGGTCTTGTGGAAGTTCGACGCTGGCTTCCAGGCGGATGTGGGTGGCATCCGGGCGATTGACTTCTCGCCAGATGGCAAACTGCTGGCGGTGGGAGGAATCACGGAAGTGAGCAACGCGTTCGCTGGTGTAGGAGTTCCCGCCGTCGTGCTGTTCGATTTCGAAGCGGGCAAGCAACTGCGGGTCATGAAACCCAAAGACAACTTCCAGGGAAGCGTCTATTCGCTAAGATTCCATCCGACTGAACCGTTCATCGTGGCGGCTGGCGGTGGAAACGGAGCCAGCCTGTGGTTCTGGAAATATGACGAAGAAAAGTCATTCGCCGACGTGAAGCTTCCCGGGGTCGCGTACGATATGACGCTGCACCCGGACGGCCTGCGTCTGGCGGTCGCGATGTTCGACAAGACACTGCGGATCTATGACATGGGTCCGAAAATCGAACCCCCTCCCGCCCCGGCGGCGAAGTAGGCGAACTCTATGGCGAGCGGGGGGCATCAGCCCCCTGACCTGTTGCACTGCAACAGGTCGCCATTTTGCGCCACTACCCTTCCGCCAAAATCTCCCCCAGACTGCGGTCGAGAATTGCCAGCATCTCGTCGATCTCTTCCGCCGTCACGGTCAGGGCTGGGCCCAGAGCGATCCAGTGAGGATCAAATCGGCACAACAGACCATGTTGCAGCGCCCGTTTGCCAACCTTCACTCCAAACCCCGGTTTCGCAGGGAATTGGGCCTTCGTCTGTTTGTCGCTGACGAATTCAATCGCCTGGAAGAGCGCCTTGCCGCGAATGTCGCCAATCACGCCATGCTTTTCGGACAGCCGCTCGAGACCTTGTCTCAATCTCGCCCCCTGTTCGCGTGAGTTCTTTAAGAGATCGCGTTCCATAATCTCCTGAATCATCGCGATCCCAACGGCGCTCGCCACCGGACCTCCTTCCCAGGTATGCCCTTCGACGAAGCCCGGATTCTCTTCAATCGGACCCCAGAATTTGTCAGCGATCGACTGTTTGCAAATCATCGCCGACAGAGGCACGAATCCGCCGCTCATCCCTTTCCCTGTGCAGATGACATCGGGTGTCACGCCAAACGTCTGGGCTGCGAACATCTGCCCCGTTCGTCCAAACCCTGTGATCACTTCGTCGAAGATCAACAGAATATTGTGCTTGTCGCAAATCTGCCGCAGGATCGGCAGATACTCTTCCGGGGGATCGATCACACCACCGGTGTGACCAATCGGCTCCACGATGATCGCGGCCACTGTCGACGGATCCTCCATCTCGATGACGCTCTCGATAATCGTTGCGCAGGTGATCCCGCACTCGGAATACTGTTTGCCGTACGGACAGCGGTAACACGTCGGCGGAAAGACCTTGAGAAATCCCCCGGGCAACGGTTCATTAACCGTCTTGCGGCCTTTGAGACCCGACGCGGCGAGCGCCCCCATGGTCGAACCATGCCACGACATATACCGGCTGAGGATCTTGTACTTCCCCGGATTCCCCGTCAACCGATGGTACTGACGCGCCAGCTTGAACGCAGCCTCGTTGACCTCGGACCCGCCACATTCGAACTTCACCGCTGACAGTCCCGGAGGAGCGACCTCGGCCAGCAGGTTTGCCAACTGCACCGCCACCGGATTGGTCCCGTGCATCGGGGGCGAAAAGTGCAGCACGTCGAGTTGCTGGCGAATCGCGTCGATCACTCGCCGATTGTTGTGCCCGACCGCGACCGTGTAGATCCCCGCGATGCCGTCGAAGTACTTCTTGCCGTTGATGTCCCAGTAGTAAACCCCATCGGCCCGCTCCATGACCAGCGGCGACTTCGACCACTCCGACATCTGGTCGCGCACGAAAATGTGCCGCAGAAAGCGTTCTTCGATCGTCTGGGCCGGCGTTGGCAGGTGGGACGTCATGGCGGTTGGGTCGGGGCGGGGGATTGCGAGGGATGATTCAAAAAGAGAGTTGTCCGGCGACAAATCTCCCCAGATCCATCTGTGAGACGGGTATCAAACTGACGGCAGTATATACTGAGCACGGCGGACAGTGCGATGTTTGGACCGAGCTGCACTTATCAGGAAGCGAGTCCCATCGCCTGTTCCGCGATCCGGTCCAGATCGACCAGCTCCGCCCGGTCACCCGCCTGTTTTACCAGATCACAGATCAGTTCGATCGAGCGGAACTGCGGATCGGCGGCGACGAGGCACGACGGATGGGCGAGGAAATCGAAGACCGCGCGGTTCTCGATCGCCCACTGAACTCCCTGACGAATCGCCTCCAGGAAGTCTTCCAGTGGCCAGCGGCCTCCGCGAAATGCGCCGATATCACTGATCGGACTCATCGGAAGTTCGATCAACCCG
>JAPLOC010000546.1:9638-14571 GCA_026692825.1 Planctomycetota bacterium
GCGGTACGGCTGCGCGGCGCGCTGCGCTTTCCCGATGTCGGCGAACACAGCGGCTCCCGGGCGTTCACCCGCTTTGGTGTTGGCATGCGTCGGGTACTTGCTGCTCACCCAGGTGAATCCTTCGCCCAGCAGCATCTTCTGCACATCCTCGCGTCCATCCAGCCCATTGGTGAATCCCCCGGGAGTCCGAAAGCCGGCGGCCTTGATATTCACCCGCGTCAGAAGCGCTTCATTCGCCATCCGCACGTTGTCCTGGATCACTTCGGCGGCCGACCTGCCGCGCATCAGCCACGGGGCTCGCTGAAACCGAAACTGCACCTCTTTGGGGTCTTTCGCCAGCACGTAGACATGGTCGTAGGTGTGATTGCCGATCTTGTGCCCGGCGTCGGCCAGCCCCTTGAGCCAGTCAACATTTTCCTGTTCCAGCACGCGCCCCACGCAGAAGTAATGAATCACCCCGCCGCGATCTTTCACCCGCTGTCCCGCCTCGACGGCGTAGGCCTTGGTGTCGGCGTCGAGATTGCCTTTTTCATAGTCCCAATGGGTGACTTCCCACTTGGGGAAGTTGCGACTCATTTCGAGGTCGAGGGTGATCGCGATCTGCGCTTTGCCCGCCGGCGCACCGCGCGAGATTCCCGGCAGTGAAGCGGCGGCCGCCGTCACCAGAGCCCGCTTCAAAAACTGACGCCGCGACGCCGCGAAAAAATCCGCCATTGCGATTCCCCCCAGTGAAACCGGCGAACCGGGCGGTGTCAGCCCCCGGGTCACGTCCTGTGTATGCGTCACGCGTTCTCACGGGCGCGGATCGGACGATGTCGTCCGATCCGCCACACCGCGGCCATCACACTTTAGAGCTGAGCCAGCGCCTTGCGAACATTCGCCAGGCAGATCTCCAGATCGGGAACCGGATTCTTGGGACTCTCTTCGTATTCAAGCGCCAGGCAATGCTCGTAGTTCTGCTTCCGGAGTGCCTTGAGGCAACCCAGCACGTCGAGATCCCCCTCACCGACGATCTTGAATTGCGTCGCGTCTTTGACGTCCTTGAGGTGGACGCCATACACGCGCCCCTTGAGACGTTCGATCGCCTCGACCGGGCTTTCCTTGCTCCGGAGGTAGTGTCCGGTGTCGACGCACGCTCCGACGCGGGGGTGATGGTCCTTCACGGCGTTGACCACATCATCGATTTTGTCGTACAGCGCGCCGGGTCCGTGATTGTGGATCGCGATGTTGATGTTGTATTCCTCAACGAGTTTGTCGAGGACTTTGAACGTGGCGGCGTCCTTCTTGGGATTCGCGCTGATCGACGTGATTCCCATCGCCTTGGCGAAGTCGAAGATCGTGCGGGCCTTCGCTTCGTCGCCGTCAAACTCGACGACGCCGTACGCCACCAGGTTGATGCCGGCTTTCTTCAGCATTTCACGCTGCTCGGCCACATAGGCAGGAACCGCGCCGACCTTGATGTGCCCGGGGAAGGTTTCCCAGAACAGCAGATCCAGCTTTTTCGACGCTTCGAGCGCTTTCTCGACGGAAAACTCCCGCATCGAATAACTCTGGATCCCCATCTTGAAACCGCGCCAGGGACCTTTGTCGTCGGCGGCTCGCGCCAAAGGAGCCAACGCCAACGCGGCGGCCGACGCCGCCCCCGCCGCCAGGAAATCCCGACGACTGACCGATTTCAATGTCTCGAACTTCATCGCGCACTCCGAAGGGAACAATCACGTTGCGAAACGGCGGGCCGATGTCAGAAATCGGCACGTTCCGCATCGTACCGCCGATCGAACCGGTCTGCCAGCAGCCGGGCTGGCGTCGCCGCGACATGTGGCGGACGGCGTTCCTACGACGCCGCGGTCTGGACGTGTTAGGCAGAGTCGAGTGGAGACAGATTGAAACGCCGTATCGGAAACAAACAGCGGCGCAGCCGCCGCTCCCCTCTCCCCGCGCGCGACATTGCGCAGCAGACTCAACTCCGCTGCGGGGAGAGGGGCCGGGGGTGAGGGGGGACACCCATCGAAGGCAACGACTCCGCCTCGGGTCATGCACTGTTTGTCCTTCACCCGCATTGCCCCTCATCCGGCCGATCGGCCACCTTCTCCCCGAAAGCGGGGAGAAGGATCCGATTCAAGCCGATCTGCGTATCCCCCGCCTCTTTCCGCACGCCAGCGGCGGTTGACCACCGATCTCCTTCACCCCCGCCGTCGTCGCGACATGTGGGCATCGCCGCGAAATTCAACCTGACAGCCATCCCTCGAGTTCGACGATTGTCTCAAAGTCCAGCAGATCCTTCTCGTACTGCTGGACTGCGCGCAAATGCGATGCGTTGTTCTTCTTGCACACCAGGGTGTGTGGCGTGCCGCGGGTTTCCGTTCGATGATCGACGTCGCAGTTGTCGGTGAGAATCGTTGATGTGATGTGGTTCCGCTGTGCGGCCGCCGCCTTCAATCGGAACTCCTGCTGATTCGGAGCGCGGAGGAATTCGCCGAATTTCCGACAGTGTTCGCAAGCACAGGAAAGGCTCGCCGGTCGAACCCACGTTGTCGGTTCCTGGGGCGCGGATGCCGTCAGCGCCTCATATTCCGACCGGCACCACTCGACCCATTCGCCAAGCAGTTCACACCGCGCTTTGAACTTTGGGGGGAGTGACGACCAAAGAGCCGTCAGTGCCGGCACATGAACATCGCGCAAGCCATAGAGATTCTGATGTGCCTTGACATGCGTCAGCAGCCGGGCGAGGGGAAGGGCCTGCTCGCACAGCAGGAACGCTCGCGTCAGTTGCGCCAAGAGCGCGACGCGATCCTCGGTGTCGCGCCGCCAACTCGGGTCGTCTTCCCGGAGATCCATAGCCTCGACCGCTGTGACCGCCGTTTCAAAGAGCCGACTGGCAAGAGAAGCGAGAGCCGGCGATTTTTTCGCTTCCACTCCCATCATTTCCAGCAGTTTCGCATTCCGACCCGCAGTCTCCAGGCTGGTGTTTTTCAGGACTGCGGATAGGGACGTTTCGAACACATCCCATCCGTGTCGGCGACACGCGGCCAGGAACGCCGCGCCCGGTTCGATCGCAGCGTCTTCCGCGACGACTTTTTCCAAGACCTCTGAGATCAGGTCGGGTTGATCGAGCGTCGCCACCGCATCCAGAAATCCACTGGCGTCGGCAGGTTCCTCGGAGGAGTTGTGCCACGCCGGCTCGGGGGGCTTCCAGCGCGCGACAATCATCTCAGCGAGTTTTCGACATTGCTCCAAGAGCGCGGGAGCGTTCTTCTTGGCCGACCGCTTCCAGGAATTCACCAGTTTTTGAAACGCCAGAACAGCGAATGCGCCGCCGGAATCGCACAGGAGTTCAAACTGGTTTTGGCTGGGCCAGAGAACCACGGCGGCCCGGCGGTACCAGCGCTCCAGCGTCATGCCTTCGTTGCCGGTGTAACCTTCGTATTCTTCCTCGGAGATGACCCGCTTCAGTGGGATTGGTGAAACGACTTCCTCTTCCAGAACCTTCGTCTTCCGCAACGACATCTTGTCGCCGTTGCCGTCGATCCAATGCTCGGCAGTCAGACTCCAGTCGTACAGCTCTCCCATCGAGTGCGTACTCTGGATTGCGCCGTTTTTGTCGCGTACCGGCTCGTCGTCCTCGTAATCGTCCTCGTCGTCTTCATCGTCGTCGTCGTCATCATCATCATCGTAATACCGGCGACGCCCGTATCGCCTTCGAGACTCGTACTCGTCGTAGCCGTCTTCCGACGAACCCGACTCCCACAAAGTCAATTGGGCCAGCGCGACTTCGCAACCCGACTTCTCCTCCGCCCGCAAAACGCGGGCCTTCAACGCGTCGGCACCTTTCAGCATATCCCAGGCGAGGCCTGTCTGCGTGTACTGGTGATCGAGTGCCACGACCAGTTTTTTCGAATCGCCGGCGACGACCCATTTCGTGATAATGTCGCGGATTGTCTGCTCATGGGACGAAACAGACGGGGCGGCGATTGCCTTCGCCTTTATCTTGCTCTTGAGCGTCAGGTTGTAGATGAAACTCAGGCGGTGCCCCGATTTCAATGGACGCACTTCGTGTTCACAGTCGGCGTAGAACGCAGCGTAGTGCAGCCGCAGTTTCTTTTCTCGAGCTTCCTTGAAATCGACCTGTGTTTCTTCGCCGTCGTGCCGAACAACCAGTTCGCCCCCCTGGAACGCCCCCGGCAACGTGATCACCAGCGTGGCGACCATTCCGTCCAACTTTTCGCCGTCGCGATGCGGAAGGAAGAAGCCCCCCGGTTCGTAAAGCAACAGATCGTACAGGTGATCCGACAGTGATTTCGGATCGAGCCCCAAACCGGTCGCGACGGCCGCCGAGATGGCGGCGAGAGTGTCATTCCAGCCGGGGTTCGTCAATTCGAATCGATCGGGCGACAGTTTCCAAACCCGGCGAACCTTGGTATCGACCAGCGTCTCTTCGCCCTTTCCGTACGGTGCCTGCACACAGTGCTTTTTGAGCCGGCCGGCTTCCGCCGCCGTCAGCGGCAAACCGACGCTCCCCATCCCGGAAATCTGAAGCCCGGGCAGGACCAAGGGAACCGTCCCCTGGACGCAAAACGCCCCCGGGCGGTCGATCTTCTCGATCGCTTTGGTCAGTTCTTCCTGAATCCACTCGGCCATTGACGTCCCTGAATTTAGAAATCAACCAGTCAGCCAGCGACACCCACATCCAGGTTCGCCGCTTCGGAGATCAGAACGGTTTCCAGATGATTATGATCGAGCAGCGCGTCCATCCATTCCGTCAGCTCCTCCCGCAGGTCGTTCGCCACCGGTCCGATCCACTCGTTTTCGGAAATCCGCCGGTGCAACTGCCTCAGCCGGGCGTAGAGCCGATCGTGGTTGCGCTCCAGGCTTTCGACCTGCCGATCCCAGTTGGGATGCCGGTCTCGCACAAATTCGAGGTAGCCATCTTCGC
>JAPLOC010000547.1 GCA_026692825.1 Planctomycetota bacterium
CGGAGCGATTCACACACCGATCCCATGCTGGGGGGGTACGTGTCTTTGGTGCTGGTGATATCCGCCAGCGCGATCTCGTGACCGGTGTAGCTCGGTAGCGGATTATGACACCCCGCCTTGTGATTCACCGACCGCACAATCGCCGACTTGTGCATCCACTGAGCCGACCGGGGTAACAGCTCGCCAATCTGAATCCCTGGTACGTTTGTATCGATCGGCTGGAACTCACCACGGATTTTTTCCGGGGCGGCGGGCTTCAGGTCATACATGTCCTGCGTCGGGGCGCCACCCAACAAGTACAACAGAATGACACTCTTCGCCTTCCCCGGACGGACCAGGTTGCTCTGTTCCAGCGCCATCAGCGACGGGAGATTGAACGCTCCTCCCAACAGAGAGAGCGCCCCCGCCTTCAGCGTCTCGCGACGTGTCAACCCGTCGCACAGTCGGCGTTCACTTCCCAACAGGGTGAGCATGGTCGGTTCTCCCAGCCTTCAAGACAACTCAGTGTCGAAACAGAAATTCGTTGGTGTTGAGCAGCGCCCACTGCACGTCTTCCCAGGCACCGCGTTTGTCTGCGGCGTTCGCCACATGATCGAGCGCCGCGCGGCGTTCGTCGGACAGCGGCAACCGCGACAACGTCGCCAGGAACAAGTCGTCGATCAGCTCGGCATCGGGGGTTTTCGCCGACAGCAACCGACCGATGCGATTCTCGGGGACACGCAGTTTTCCCAGGATGTACTCGCCGTTGCGCAGCTCCAGCGCCCTGGCGAGATTGATATCCCCCTCCCGTTCACATTCGCAGGCGGCCTCGCGGGCGGGCTGGCCGAACGCTTTGAGGAACGGGTGGCGATCCCACGAGGCGTAGCGTCCCCCCGTGTAGATCACCTGACCGTCGGGAAGCTGAACCGCCCGTGTGCCGGCGGGGATCTCAGTGAACTCTTCCGCCGCTCCCGTCGCTGCACAGACCGCGTCCATCAACAATTCCGCAGACAACCGCTTCCGTTTGACGCTCGCGTGTGCGAAGTACTTTTCGCCGTCGGTATCATTGGGAGGGGCGTGTGAACTGAGCTGATAGGTCCGAGAATTCGCGATGGTCCGGATGGTTCGTTTGACATCGAAATTCCCCGACACAAAGTCGCGAGCCAGCATATCGAGCAGCGCGTCGTTGGCCGACGGATTCGAATCGCGGAAATCATCGGGGGGATCGACGATTCCGCGTCCCAGCAGGTGGAACCAAATGCGGTTCACCGTCGCCCGCGCGAAATGCGGGTTGTCGGGGGACGTGACCTGTTCTGCCAAAGCGACCCGGCGGTCGACCCCGGGGGCGATGGCGGGAGCCGGCATTCCAAGTACTTTAGGCGGGAGGGGACGCCCCAACTGCGGGTTTGCGACTTCACCGGTTCCCGACGAGAAAATCACGAGCGAATTTTCACGCAACTGCCAGGGATAAGGCTGCGGCGGACTCCCGGGAAAGTCGGCGTCGGGCTTCGCCTTGAGCTGCGAGAACCACGCTGCCATGTGGTAGTAGTCGTTTTGGGTCCACCGCTCGAAAGGATGGTTGTGACACTTCGCGCATTGCAGGCGGATGCCAAAAAAGAGCTGCGCAGTACTCTCGGCGAGGCTTTGCGGGTCATTCACCACCGCCGCCCCGTTGTCGTATGGGCCGCGGTAATAGTTCGCCGCCGGACTCGCAAACGTGCTGCCGGTCGCCGTCAACAACTCCTTGACGACTTCGTTCCAGGGCGTGTTCCGTTCGACGTGACTTCGCAACCACTGCCGATAGGCGTGGCTCCCTTTGATTTGAATCTTGAGCCGATTGGACCGGAGAACGTCGAGCCACTTGTACGTCCAGAAGTCGGCGAATTCCGAACGTTCGAGCAATTGATCGATCAGCCGCTCCCGCTTGTCGGACGAGGAGTTTTGCGAAAACTCGCGGCACTCTTGCGGGGTCGGCAGAATCCCCGCGATGTCGAGAAACACCCGCCGAATGAACTCGTCGTCGGTACATAAACCGGCCGGTGCGATGTTCAGCAGTTTGAGTTTGGCGAACACATGGCGGTCGACCGCGTTGTTTTCCGGCGGGTCGACCCAGGCAAATCCCGGTCGGGGTTTGAGGTAGGTGAGCCGGGCGCATTCGATGATGTCGAGATATCGGCACAGAATCGCCGCCTCTCCCGTCTGCTTCATCTCGACCAGTCCCGTTGAATCGACACTGGCGATTCCCTCATCGCTGCTGCTGAACGCGGTCAACCGAGTGACGTCACGCACGCTGCCGTCCGCGAAATGCGCCACAACCACCAGTTGCTGCCAGCGGGCGGGAGCGAGCTGCACGCGATCGCGTGGTAACACTTCAATTTTGGTGAGCGCGGGCAGGCCCGCGGAGTCATCGCGGGCCCCTTCAGCCAACCAGGCGCGCACAATCTGTTCCGGCACGCGATTCGCCGACGTGAATCGTTTTCCCCCTTCATGCGGAACCTGCGCGAGTCCCTTTTTGAGGATCAGACTCGCATCGACGTCAAACCGATTGGTGCGCCGTCCCAGTGCCGAGTGGGTCAACTCGAGATAGTCGGCACCGGGGTCGTATCCGCGCAGGCTCAGTTTGAATCCCCCCCGCCCGCTGGGAATTCCATGACAGGCCCCCGCATTGCATCCGGCGACGTTGAACGCCGCGATGAATTCGTGCCGAAAGCTGACCGGTTGCGGCTTGTCGAGATCGCTCACCGACACGGGGACCCGCAGCGACGCGCCCCCCGCTTCAATGACAAGGACTGTTTCGCCCGACTTTACGGCGGACTGGTTCCGGCCTTCCGCAGGTTGGGCAACCGGTGTGATCAATCCACCGCGACCGACCGTCACCAGAGCCGGGTTCTCGACGCGCAGATCGCAGAGCCGCGTCAGATCGCGCTCGCTGCCGTCGGCATAACGACCGGTGACCAGAAGCTGCCGCATGTCGCGCGGCCCAGCCAGGCGAATCGCTTCCGGTTGAACCACCAGTGCGACCGGTTGTCCGACAATAGTCGCCGTATCGGGTTCCGCGGGATCGACGCGCGGCGCATCCGCCCCCGAGCAGGTCGCGGCCAGCAGCCACGCGATCGCACACAGAAGAGCGTTCGTCAGATGCTTCATCTTGGCGGAGGCCTGTTAGAGACACACGAAGACGTTACGTCGGCCACGAAGTCGGTTCGGGACACAGCACGCAACGAAGAGAACGGCATTGCAATGGTAATCGTTGATGGGTGAGGTGTCGAGTAGGGGGGGCATCGTAGCCGTCTTTCTCTGAAAGACTGGCCCGCTGTGCTTTCGCCGGCAAGACAGCGCACTGGGGGCGGCCCAAGACTCACAACAGATTCGATCCTGGCAAAAAAACAACATGACGAGGGGTGACGCGGAATGGCGCGCGTCCCGGCGAAGAGGCGAAGCCCCTACGGCGTCCAATTCGTTTCGAGGCGGCCGGCCAAATCTTGGAACACCCGCCCTCGTTCCTCGTAGTTTTCAAACCAGTCGTAACTGGCGCAACCCGGCGAGAGCAGCACCACGTCCCCCGCCTGCGATTGGCCGGCGGCCCAGCGAAAGGCTGACTCGAAGTCATGAAACGACTGGCGTAAGACGCCGCCTGCCGGATCGACCGTCTGAAGCATGGCTTCCAGCGTCACCGCCGTCTGTCCCAACAGGGCGACCGCTCGGACTGGTCGATCCACCATCGCCCGTACCAGCGGAAGCAGGTCGATTTCCTTGTCGTAACCCCCCGCCATCAAAACGACAGGCTCGGCAAACGCCCGCAACGCCAGAATCGCCGCCTCGGGAGTTGTCGCTTTCGAGTCGTTGTAAAAGCGTCTCCCCGCGCAGTCGGCGACCAGTTCCAGCCGATGTGGCAATCCACGAAATGCCGAGAGACCGGATTCCACCGTTCCATTGTCCGCTCCCAATGCGAGTGCACTCGCCCCGGCGGCCAGTGCGTTTTTCAGATTGTGGTCTCCCGGCAACGTCAGCCAGCGACCGATGGGAAGAAGCGATTCCTGATTCGCGAAACGAAAGATCGCCTGCGTCTCCGCGCGCACCTTGCCCGGCAACAGATACAAGCCCTCCGTCCCTACGTCCCGGGTTCCAAACCCAACAACCCGAGCGGCGGTTTCCCAACGAGCAACATCGGGATCGTCCTGATTCAGCACGGCGATCCGGTCCGACCTCTGCCAGCGAAGCAAATTCTGCTTGGCCTGCCGATACGCCTCAACCGTGCCATGCCGATCGAGGTGGTTGGGGGTGAAGTTTGTGACCACAGCACATTCCGGATTCGGCTGCAACGAGGCGAGATCTTCCAGTTGAAAACTGCTCAACTCCAGCACCACCCAATCGCGCGGCTGAATCTCGTCCACGACCGGGAGCAGGCTTTGTCCGATGTTCCCTCCCAGCCAGACGCGCGTCCCTTCAGAATCGCAGGGACCACCCTCGCCGACCGACTGCGGATGAGTGGGAAAGGAATCGATCGTGATTGGCGACCGCGGTCCCTTTACGACCGCCCGTGACATCAACGCGTGGATCATCGCGGTTGTCGTCGATTTTCCATTGCTCCCCGTGATCGCGATGACACGTCCCCGGTTTCGTTCCCAAAAGAGATTCATTTCACTGGTGAGAGTAACACTCGCTTGCCGGGCGAGGTTCAGCCAGTCATTTTCCCGAGGGACGGCGGGACTGACGACAATAAGGTCGGCACCCGTGAAATCGTCGGCATGATGTCCCCCCAGCCGCCACCGCGCGGGGGGCGTTGATTCAAGTTCCCCGATCGAATGGCGCAGAGCGTGTTCCGACCGCAAATCAGTCACCGTGACGATCGCGCCCCGCGCGACCAGAAACCGAACGGCTCCAATTCCCCCGCCAAACGTCCCCAGCCCCATGACCGTGACGCGTAAACCGTGGAAATCTGTGATCATCGAGCGTACAGTGGGCGGATCAAGGGAACGGGTCATCCGTGAGATACCGTAGTCATCGCGAATTCGCTAGAGTCGCGATTCCACCTCCCCACTTTCCACCCCCCCCTTTCTCATTGGCGACCCGTGGTGAGCCACCCCATTCATAAGACCGGTGCCGACCTGCTGCTTTCCTGCCTGCAAGCCCGTGGCCTGTCGGCGGTCTTCGGAATGCCCGGAAACCAGAACATCGCACTGTACGATGCGCTCGCACGCACCAGCCCGGCGCTGCCACACTACTTGGTTCGGCACGAACAGGGCGCGTCGATGCTCGCCAGCGGGTATGTCCGTGCCAGCGGTCGGATCGCCGCGTCCGTGACGGTTCCCGGCCCCGGTGCCGCGAACGCGGCCACCGGCGTTCTCGACGCGTTCAACGACAATATCCCTTTGTTGTCGATCGTTGGCGGCTTCGAGCGGATGTGCGAGAAACGCGATCCGTCAAAGTTGTTTCACGGACTCGACCAAAAGGCATTCTACGCGCCGTTCACACGCTATTTCGGTTCGCCCAAACGCCTCAAGGAGATTCCCCGCATCGTCAACGAGGCGTTCGCCGCGATGACCGGGGTGCGTCCCGGACCTGCGGTGATCGAAATCGCCCCCGACGTGGCGGCGATGAATTTGCCCCCGGGCTTCCATCCCGCGGAGCCGAAACAGCGACCGCTGGCTCTCCCGGTGAACCCGCTGGAACTGGGGCTCGCGATCGAATCGATTCGGGCCTTGCGCCGTCCGGTGATTCTGGTGGGAAGCGATGTCGTCGCGGCCGATGCCGCTTCCTTGACGCAGCGACTGGCGGAGCTGTTGGGGGCTCCGATCATTTACGGGCGGCGTGGCAAGGGGGTGATTTCCGATGAGCATCCTCAAGTCGCGGGCTTCACCCGTTCCAAGCGAACCGCCGCGCTGTTGGGGGCCGCCGACGGACTGATCGCGATTGGCTCGCGCTTCACACAAATCGACACCAAGAACTGGACGCTGAAGCTCCCAGAGGTGGTGATCCAGTTCGATCGCGATCCGAAAGAGGTGGGGCGGGAGTATCCGGTGACACGGGGCGTTTCCGGCGATTTGACCGTCGCTCTGGAAGTGGTCCTGCGGGAGCTGGCACGCACGCACTTCACCTCCGATCCCGAGTGGCGGGCGTCTGCCGAGTCGCGGCACGCACAGTGGCGCGAACTGCCTCCGATTCCAGTGTTGTCGGAAATCCGCAAGGCGCTCCCCAAGGGGGGATTGATTTCGGTCGATGTCACCGCGACCGGCTACAACTGCTTCGATCGGTTCCCGGTGGAAGACTCACGCTCGCTGATCTACCCCTGTCAGAGTGTTTCGTTAGGGTTCGGGTTTCCCGCGGCGATCGGCGCGAAGCTGGCGTGTCCCGAGCGTCCGGTGGTGTCGCTTTCGGGGGATGGCGGTTTTCTGATGGGAGCGTTCGAACTGGGGACCGCCGTCGAACATGAGGTTTCCGTGGTCGCCGTCGTGGTGAAAGACAACTGTCTGTCGGCGATCAATGGATCGCAGCGGAAGGAATTCAATGGTCGCACGATCGACACGACGATGCGTTCCCCCGATTTCGTCGCGCTCGCGCGGAGTTTCGGTGCCGAGGCGACCAGCACGACCGACATCGCACAACTCCCACAATTGATCGAAGCGGGTCTGGGCCGACGGGGTCCGACGGTCATCGAATTGCAGATGGAAGACCGGGTCGATGAGATGATCTCGGTGATTCCGTGGTTGCACGGCGAGTAGTCTTCGTCAGACCTTCCTCAATGGTCGCCACGGAGAGGGCGAATCGCATGTTCGAACTCGATCAACTGATCGACAAATTGCGGAAGCTGGAAGCGCTGCATGAAGGGGCGGCGAGCGATGGGGAACGGGCGGCGGCCGCCAGCGCCATCGACCGCATTCGCCAGCGACTGCACGCGACCCAGCAGATCGATCCGCCGGTCGAGTACACGTTTTCGATGACCAG
>JAPLOC010000548.1:0-6370 GCA_026692825.1 Planctomycetota bacterium
ATGGGTGACGCGTTCTCCGACCGGATCGAGACCAGTCTGGCGGCGATTCGCGACGAGGCGGATGTCGCGTCCAAAATCGATGTCCCCGTCGAACGTCGGTTCACTGGTTTCGACGCGTACAAACAGGTCATCGCCTGTTGCGACGTGGTACTGTTGTGTACCCCGCCCCAATTTCGACCACTCCATCTGAAGACGGCGGTCGACGCGGGTCGGCACGTCTTCGCCGAGAAACCGGTGGCCGTCGATGCCCCCGGCGTCCGATCGGTCCTCGCGACGTGTGAAGAGGCGAAGCGCAAGGGGCTGTCGGTCGTTTCTGGATTGTGTCTGCGGTACGACAACGGATTCCGAGAGACAATCCGCCGAATCCACGAGGGGGAAATCGGTGATGTCGTCTCCCTGGAGGCGAATGACTATCGCGGGACGGTTTGGGTGAAGCCGCGCGAGTCGGACTGGACCGACATGGTCTGGCAGATGCGCAATTGGTACTACTTCACTTGGTTGTCTGGAGATTTCAACGTCGAGCAGCACGTCCACTACCTCGACGTCTGCTCGTGGGTGATGGGGAATCAGTACCCGGTTCAGGCGGTCGGAATGGGGGGCCGGCAGGTGCGGACCGAACCGCAGTTCGGCCAGATCTTCGACCACTTTTCGGTGGTTTACGAATTCGCCAACGGAGTGACGTTCTACAGCAACTGCCGCCAGCAGTCGGAGTGCGCCCGCGACATGAGCGTGAAAATCGCGGGGGCGAACGGACGCGGATTGCTGACCGAAAAACAGCGTGGCCAGAAGTTAAAGTCGTCGAAAGCCGAATGGGTCTTCAGCGGACCAGCCAACCTCATGTATCAGACGGAACACGACGAGCTGTTCGCCAGCATTCGCAACGGCACGCCGATCAACAATGGCGAGTACATGGCGAAAAGTACGCTGCTGGGGATCATGGGGCGGATGGCCGCTTACACGGGGCAGCGGATCACCTGGGAAATGGCGCTGAATTCCCAGGAAGATCTGACCCCGCCCGCATACGACTGGAACGTCGCGCTCGCCGTCCCCCCGGTGGCGCGACCGGGGGTCACGAAGTTTCGGTAGTGCTATACCCCGCGCGGCCGGTGAAT
Source organism: Planctomycetota bacterium (assembly GCA_026692825.1). Taxonomy (GTDB): domain Bacteria; phylum Planctomycetota; class Planctomycetia; order Planctomycetales; family Planctomycetaceae; genus UBA10511. The sequence goes on from JAPLOC010000548.1 coordinate 1,113, forward strand.
TATCAAGATGCGGATCCATCGACGCAGGCCGACAACACTGGCGCGGTTGCCCTCCACAAGATTCTCTACTTCGGCGCGAGTACCATTTGCCGGTCGGAGCGAGTGCGACCAACCGCATTCCGTTGTCTGGAACACGACGTGTTGATGGAGCTGGTTTCTTGTCACCCAGGCTCGGGTTGATCGTCAGGTATCGATCATGTTTCTGCGGGTGATGTCGGCGGTAAACACATAGAACGCGCAGACAATCAGTTCACCCAGACAGACCGCCGCCAGAAAACGCCAGTACGGCATGCGAAGCGACCCCGCGACATAGCAGGCGAGGTCGGTGGGGGCGAGTGGAAAGCCCGCCCACCCGACCAGCCCCCAAAAACCCCAGCGGCTCCGCAATACGCACTCCAGTCGCGCGAATTGAGCGGCGTGCCGTTTTTGAAAGTAGGTATCGAGCCCCAGACTCTCGGCGAAGAAGTAGATGAGGCTCGCGGAAATCGCAATTCCCAGCAGACTGGTCCCCAGCACGACGAGAGGCCGATCCGGAAACAACGCACAGCCGGCGAGTACAAACGGAGTACTGGGAATCAACACGAACGCCCGAGAGATCGAAGCGATCAGGTAGATCAGCAGCATCAGATTTCCAAACTCTCGGAAATCGCTGGCAAGTTGTTCTGGAGTGAACTGGTCGGATTTCAACACGTAGCATCCCAGCCCAATCGCAATGCCCACCAGCCAACATCCAGTCACGATTCGTCTCCACCGCGCCAAGTACGGCGGAGTCGCGGGGGGGAGTTTCAGGGGGGCGCTCATCGTGGGGGATTTGTCGAAATTCAGTGGCGGGCGTCGGCCCGGAAGGCGAAGTGAATCCTCAGTTAGCGGTCGGATTCGCAGCCTGAACCGTCAACGCCAGGGCCAGCGAGTTCAACCGCGTTTCGACGGTATCGGCCCGAGACATGAAGACCACCGGGCATCCCGCACCCGCCAGGATTCCCCCGAATCGGCACTGCGCGGTGTACATGATTCCCTTCACGGTCAAATTCGCCGACAGCAGATTGGGAAACACCATCGCGTCGGCCGCGCCGACCACTTCTCCCGCAACTCCTTTTTTCTCCCCGGCATCACTCGCGTACGCCAGGTCGAATGACAACGGTCCCCGCACCTGTGCCTGTCCCAATTCGCCAGCCGAAGCGCGTCGGCACAACTCGACGATTTCGACCGTCTCTGGCATGTTCGGGTTCATTTTTTCCGTCGCCGCCACAAGCGCCACGCGGGGATCAGTCACCCCCAATCCTCGTGCTACGTGAATTGTGTTCGCGATGATGTTTGCTTTCTGCTCGAGCGTGGGCTGGATGGTCACCCCCGTATCCGACAACAGAAACCGCCGGCGCTGGTCGACAATCTCCATCAACACCACCTGGCAAATGGTCCCCGCGCGTCGCAGTCCGAATCTCGGATCGAGGAGCGCCCGCACCAGCGCCGGTGTATCGATTTGTCCCTTCATCAGCAACTGCGCCCTGCCTGTCGCGACTCCGTTCACCGCAGCCTCCGCGGCGTTTTCACCTTCCAGGAATTCGAAACCCGACAGGTCCACTTCCGCTCGGCGTGCTGTCTCCGCAATCGCAGTCCGATCCCCCGATACCAACGGACGGATCCACCCCTGTTCCCGAGCGAGCGCCAATGCCGTCAGAACCGTCGAGTCGGCTCCCCCCGCGACCGCCACACCGATCTGGGGCTTCGCTTTCGAGACGCTGGTTCGCAACGTGTCGAATCCCGGGAGTTCAATGCGATTCATCGAGTGCTTCCCCTGTTCAACTTTCGTGCCAACGTGGGGCACGCTTCTCCAGGAACGCCACGATTCCCTCCTGCGCGTCAGGATGCCGTACGTTGCCGGTGATGATCTCAACCGCTTCGCCGTACGCGGTCGCCTCGTCGAGCGGCAGTTGCCGGTAGAACGCCTTTTTTCCCAGGGCGATCACATGCGGACTGGAACGGGCGATCGCCTGGGCGTACGCATCGACGGCGGTGTCCAACTCGTCGACAGGGACGACCCGATTTACCAAACCGGCCGCCAATGCCCGCTCTGCCGACAACGGCTCCGCCGTCAACAGCATTTCCATCGCCAGTTTGGCGGGTATCGCCCGCACCAGTGGCACCATCGGGGTTGTGCAGAAAAGTCCGATCTTCACCCCCGGGGCGGCGAACTGCGCCGTGTCCGCCGCGACTACCAGATCGCACGTCGCGACGAGCTGGCAACCGGCGGCGGTGGCCAAGCCCGGGCCGCGGGCGATCACCGGCTGAGGGAGTTTGCGGATTCGCAGCATCATCTCGGCGCAGTCCGCAAAGAGACCGTGATACTCGGCCTCCTCCCGTCCCACCATTTCCGAGAGGTCGTGCCCGGAACAAAACACTTTGCCCGCAGAGGCGAGAACGACAACGCGAGCCGTTCGATTCCCGGCGATCGCGTCGAGCGCGGCGCAGAGAGATTGAATCAGTCCGCGTCCGAGCGCATTGCGCCGTTCGGGGCGATTCAAAGTCAACCGAACGACCGGTCCGGTTTGCTCCAGCAGGAGAGGGGACGGGTTTGACGTATCCATGGAGTCTTACAGAGGGTTGATTCCGGAATGAGCCGTCTCAGTCTGGTTGCACTCGCACGAAAACGCAATTGACCCTTGTTCCGATTGGCATCGAATCATGGCGTCCCGTCGATCCGCGCGGTAGCATCAGCCTTCGTCGATGGCTGGAAATAATGGCTTTGCCCATTGGATTTCCATCCAGACGCTGCCGGCGGAACGCCCGGAGTGGGCGGCCGGCCTGTTTCCATTGCTCTCGCGCCGAGGATTCTCCGCATGTCGAAACACGCTGCACCGCTTCCCTCTGTCACCGATCCTTGCGACCTTCACGCCCCACAGGACCGCCGCTCGTTCTTGCGGGCGGTTGGCGGCGCGGCTCTCGCGGGAGTTGTCGCCTCCCCACTGCTGGGACCATTGTTGGCGACCGCCGCCCCCACAAACGATTCCCCCGCTGAGAAAGCGGTTCTCCGGTTCTACCAAACGCTCACGGCTCCCCAGAAAGAGGCGATTGTTCTGCCGTTTGAGCATGAACTGCGGAAGAAGATCAGCGCCAACTGGCACGTGACGAAGCCCCGGATTGGCGAGGACTTCTACACCGATGAACAGCGCAAGATCATTGACGAAATCGTGCGCAACGTCACCAGTCCCGACGGGTACGAACGGATTAAGAAGCAGACCGAATTCGACGATGGCGGTCTCGACGGATACAGCGTCGCGGTCTTCGGCACTCCTGGCTCGGGGAAGTTCGAATGGGAACTGACCGGCCGGCATCTGACTTTGCGGGCCGATGGAAACTCAGTCGACAAGGCGGCGTTTGGCGGCCCCATCATCTACGGCCATGGTGAAGAGAACCCCAAACAGAATCTGTTCCTTGAACAGACTCACCGCGTGAATCAGGTCTTCCGCGCCCTCGATCCCAAGCAGGCCGAGCGGGCGTTGGTCGCGAAAGCGCCGCCCGAAGCGGCGGTCGAGCTGCAAGGGGGGGCGGGAAAGTTTCCGGGTGTTCCAGTCGGCGATTTGAGTGCCGACCAAAAGGGTCTGGTCGAGAAGACGCTCAAACACCTGCTCTCGCCCTACCGTGCCGACGATGTGGACGAAGTCTTCGCTCTACTGAAAGCGAACGGCGGACTCGACAAACTGCATCTCGCCTTCTACCAGGAAGGGGATCTGCTGGAAGACAAGGAATGGGACATCTGGCGCGTCGAAGGACCCGGATTCGTCTGGCACTTCCGCGGTGCCCCGCACGTTCACGCGTACATCAACATTGGCGCCATGGCGTGATCGCCGGATGGCAATTTCCCGGCTGCGGTTGAATTTCTGTCAATAGCATGGAAACTCGTCCAACAGTTGTAGCGGTTATTTACCGCCAACTGTTGGACGCAAATCCGAACTGCGTCTGACTTGAGAATTGACTCTTCAGGGGCCGATACGTCGTACGCATGCCATCCGTATTCTGGCTGTCGGTAGAAGTGAGCCGATTCGACGGGAACATCCGCAACGGGCCGTTCGCGTAGTGAAACCGTTGGGCGAACCTGTGTCCAGGACCGCCTCACCGTTCAGGAGGCAGACATTCCGCCGTGTGCGGTTTACGCGCGCCCCCCCGGACGTTACCGAAACTGTCGAACGTCAGACCGAATTCGACGGCGAGACTGACGGAACGGTCTTTTCGACGTAGGCGAGTACGCCAAACAGCAGCGAACCCCACACGCCCATTCCCACCAGCCCGCGACCAAGAAAGGCAAGCCCTGCGGTGTAACAGGCCACAAGGCCGACGGCGGTGTGCGGGTACCAGTTTGTCATCGCCCAAACGCCAAAATTGGTGAGGACAAAGAACGCGAGTTCCGCGACAAGCGCTGTCACCGCAATCCGCCAGACTGGGGCTTTTTCGGGAATCGTCGCGCCGAGCGCCGCTGTCACCAGAAAGCCGAGCATCACGACCCCCTGATCACGGAACATCGAGTAGAACTCCAGATCCGACATGATCTGGCCAATCAGCAGATTTGTCGCAAACCAAGCCGCCGCCGGGATTCCCACGCCGATCCACCGATTGGAATGCCGCGCGCCACCAAACAGACACATCGCGCCAATCGGCGCGACCGAGAGCAGGCTCATCGAAAAGTCGTTGACGCTGAGCAATCCGAAGCGCGCGAAGACGTAGGGAAGAACACGGACGGCGATCGCCAGTGCCGTCATTCCCAGTATGATCCCGGTGCGGTGTGAACGCATGTAAGCTCCTCGATCCCTTGGCTCGGCGGAAATTTGCCGATGGTTGTGTCGTATCAGAATTGAGCGAAAAATCCAACTGACTGACGACGGCGATGTACAAACGCCGGCGGACGGCGTTGATCCCTACGCCGTTCGCTGTTCTGGATATTTCACCCGGCCGTGGTACATCGCGGTCAGCGACTTGGTCAGCGAATCTTCAATGCGGTCGAGATCGGTGAGCGTCAAACCGCATTCACTGAATTGTCCATCCAGCAGACGTTTCATGATGATGTCATGCACCAGCCGTTCGATTCGGCTGGCGGTCGGTTCACTGAGTGCCCGACTCGCCCCTTCGACCGCATCCGAGATCATCATGACCGCCAATTCGCGGGTTGCCGGTTTGGGACCGGGATAGCGGAACAGCGATTCCTGAACGTCATGCCGATGATCGGGTTGCTCTTCCGCCTGGCGCGTCGCTTCGTGGTAGAAATA
>JAPLOC010000548.1:6385-8113 GCA_026692825.1 Planctomycetota bacterium
CCGTGATGTTGTTCGATAAAATCGATCAGCGGTTCGGGCAGCCCGTGCTGCCGCCCCAGATCGACGCCATCTTTGACGTGCCCGATGATGATCAAGGTACTCATCGCGGGGGCGAGGTGTTCGTGACGGTTTTCGCCCGGCAACGCGTTTTCAATGAAATAGTGCGGCTTCAGCGTTTTGCCGATGTCGTGAAAGTAGGCCCCCACCCGCACCAATAGTCCGTTCGCCCCAATCGCGTCGGCGGCGGTTTCGCCGATACTGGCGACGGTGATCGAGTGGTTGTACGTTCCCGGTGCGCGGCGGACCAGTTCTTGCAACAATGGATGCGAAACGTCGCCCAGTTCCAGCAGGCTGATATCGGTGACGGCCCCAAACCACGACTCGATGAATGGCAAGCTGCCAGAAACCAGAAAGCCGGCGGCCAGACACCAGCCGGCGGACCTGAGACTCTGGTACCATTGATCGCCGTCGTTCCACAAGAGCGCCCCGGTGGAACTTTGGATGAGGGCTGTCCCCCAGTGCATCAGGAAGCAGACTCCCGCAGTCCAGGCTCCCACAACAACCAGGGTCGATCGCGTGGGAACATTCGGCAAAAAGATGACCGCGGTCGCACAGACACTCATCATCACAGTGAATCGGGCCAGGTCTCCGCCGCACGCCGTGGTGACCACCACCGAGAGTGCGAACCCGGTCAATGTCGCCAGGACCTGGTTATGGGCGACGGCGCAAATCATGACGGCGGTCAACACGACCCCGATTTCGGCTCGCCACGGGTCGAACGAGAGCCACCGTCCCAGCCAGACCCCGATCACAATCAACGAGACGTATCTCAGAAACCGCGGGAGGCTCCAAACCAATTTCGGTTCGTTATGGACCAGATGGTAACCGATCAACACAGAAAGAACGGTGAGCATCAGAAAGACGACGACGACCCGCAGCACGCGCTCGCCGACCGAAATCTGTTTTTCCAGCTCTTCGTACTCAGTCTGGAGAAGTTCGAGCTTCGGCTCGTCGATCACATCTCCCGCTTTCACCAACTGCTGCCCGACGATGTAGGGTTCAATGACGGGTGGGGTTTCGTTTCTCGTTTCACTGCGGAGTTTCTGGGTCGCGGGAGCGTCGTAGATCAGCGTTTCGGGTGACTTGAGTCGCAACCACGTGGTGAATTCATCCTGCAAGGGGAGCAACGCGGGAAAGAAGGTCCAGCGACTCGGTTCCAGTCGTCCCCCCGGTGCCAGAACCGACGACAACTGAATCTCGGCGAGAGTCGCCGACTCGACTTTACCCGACTCGTCGTGAATCTCGGCGAGTTCACTGCCACCACGGTCCGCGGGAAGATGTTCGGGTCGTGCCAGGCCCGTCTTCTCGATTCGCTGCAAAAACCGGGTGAATTCTTCGATGACATCGGTCAGTTTCTGGTCGGTGGAAATTGCCGACTTCAGACGATCGAACGCGGTCTGGGGATCGGGGTTTTCGACCAGACCGAACAGCCGTTTGGTCTCTGCGGGGACGCCGCGCAATTCATCGATTCCCCGCAATTGCATCAGACTGGCGCGGAGATCGACTGGGATGCGGGCATGATTCTTTTCATCCAGCGTAAAGACGAGCGGAGCGCGATCGGCGGCACGATCGCGGGCGGTTTGAGTGCGTTCGCGATCGACACGCGAGAAAGGGATGACCGCGGCGGCACCATCGGACGGACGTTCACCCAGCCGGTGCGGGAAGGCG
>JAPLOC010000548.1:8124-14366 GCA_026692825.1 Planctomycetota bacterium
TCAGGGAAATGACTACAAAGGTGATCGCCAGCCGCGACAGCACCCCTTTGTCGAGCAACACCGACTTCCAATCGGGCGTCGAATCATTCGACAGCCGGAGGGTCCCGTGTCGGCCGTTCCGGCCCCGCTTATGTAAAGTCGATGACATACAAACTCGTGGGGGCGAAACCGCCGCGCTACGACCGTCCTTTGGCGCGCGTCGGGCCGGAGTCTGGTCCTTCGTCGTACGCTTCGACGATTTTCTTGACCAAGGGATGCCGGACGATGTCTCGTCCGGTCAGTTTCACTGTGGCGATCCCTTCCACGTGTGACAGTTTTCGAATCGCGTCGGCGAAGCCACTGGTGACTTCCGGGGGGAGATCGGTCTGGGTCGAGTCTCCCGTGACGACGATCCGCGACCCATTCCCCAGACGTGTCAGAAACATCTTCATCTGGGTCACCGTGGTGTTCTGACCTTCATCCAGAATGATGAAGGTCTCGTTCAAAGTGCGGCCACGCATGAACGCCAGCGGGACGATCTCCACCACATCGCGCTCGATGTACCGGCGAACCTGTTCGTAATCGAGCATCTCGGAGAGCGCGTCGATCAAGGGACGCAGAAACGGGTTGATTTTCGCCAGCATGTCGCCCGGCAGAAACCCCAGCTTTTCTCCCGCTTCAACCGCGGGGCGAACCAGAACGATCTTGCGAACCAGTTCCTGCCGGAGCGCGTTGACCGCCATCGCCACCGCCAGATACGTCTTCCCGCTGCCCGCCGGCCCCTCACAGAAGACCAGGTCGTGGTCGCGGATTGCCCGAACGTAGTCGGCCTGCCCGCGACTGCGCGGGTGGACACGTCGGGCTTTTTCAAGCAGGTCGATCATTTCGCCCGGGAGAGCGGTCACCCCCTCGCCGGTTGCGGCCGATTTGGCCATTCCCAGAACACCCTGCACCTCGGTATCGCGCAGTTCCCCCTGCTTTTCCAGGATCGAACGCAACTCGGTGAAGACGGCGAAGCCCCGCCGAACCTGTTCTTCCGTCCCATGGAGACGCAGTTGATCGCCGCGGATTGTCACCCCGACGCCCACCGCTTCGCGCACCTGCCGGAGGTAGCGATCCTGGGCACCAAACAGCAGCAAGATTTGATCGGGGTCCGCGAATGTCAGCGAATCTTCAGTCATTCCGTCAGCCTCAAAGCGACGTGCGGCGGACTCGCCGGCGAAGGTCCGCTGGTTTTGAACTGGTGGCGTATTATATCAAGTCGTCGCTCGGAAACGACTGGATTCCACTCGGATTTTTCTGGACACACGAACACGACCGTTGGTTCGCCCCCCTGAATTGCCCAATTTCCGTCGACCATACTTCTTCCGCGCCGTTCAAGCTCAGCCGGCTGTTGGTTCGATTCTACAGACGCTGAGGGTTCCGCCCGAATTGGCGGGTTTCCAGGGAAGGACGACATGTACGAGGAACACTTCGGGTTTCGCCACCCTCCATTCGCCGCGACTCCCGATGCGCGCTGCTGCTTCGTCCCCGAAGCGTTGCGGGCGACTATCGACGAACTGGTTCTGCGTCTCGACGCCGGGCAGGGGATCTGCGTACTCACCGGGGCGGCCGGCCTGGGCAAGACCCTGATCAACCGGGTCGTCGCCAGCGAACTCGACGCGCGGTTCCACGTCATTCGACTTGCCACTCCCGGTTCGCTTACCCGCAAGGCGCTGTTGCAATCTCTGTTGTCCGACCTCGATCGCCCGCAGATCGATGTGGATGAACAGCGGTTGCGGTTGGAACTGGTCGCGGCCCTCCGGCAGCGGTTGCGCGCCGATCGCCCCTGTGTGCTGTTAGTGGATGAGGCTCACACGCTGTCCCCCCGACTGTTCGAAGAACTGCGCAGCCTGGCGATTTTGGATGAACAGGCGCAACCGTTGTTGCGCGTCATGCTGTCGGGCCAGCCCAAACTCGAAGAAACGCTGACCGCGCCGGAGTTCGACGCACTGAATCAGCAGATTGTTTGCCACAAACTGCTGGAATCGATGACGCTGACCGAATCGGTCGAGTACGTCCTGCATCGAGTCGCCTGGGCTGGGGGAAAACCGGAGAGTCTGTTTTCCATTCCCGCGCTCGATCTGATCGTTCGGGCGGCGGCTGGCAATCCACGTTTGCTGAACCGGTTGTGTGACCTGAGTCTGATTCTCGCCAGCGCCCACGACTTGCCCCAGGTCGGGCATCTCGAAGTGGAATCCGCCCTGTCTGAACTGCGGCAATTGCCGTTGCGCTGGAACGAGGATCTTCCCGATTTCCAAACAATGGCCGCGCGCGGCGACACTCGGGCGACAAACGCGTCTACCAAGTTTTCGCCTGCCAACGAACAGAACCACGAGAATTGTCTGGACGGGGCGGGTCTGGAAGAGGAAGATCCGGACGGGTTTCCCGACGACACACTCGACGAAGTGGATCGATCGCACCACGAGAGTTTCGGAGAGGATCCTTTGGCCGCCTCCGAATTCATCCTGGAAGATGACACTGCGTCCGCCACAGAGGACGTCGAATTTGCGGAAGACGAAGATTCGGAGAGCCAGTGGGTGGCCCCGTTCATTTCCGACTCGCTGCCCGCGTCGCTCGATCCGCAGTCGGATGTCGATACCCGGCTGATCGCGGAGTCTTCAACCGATGCTGGCTTTGAATCGGTCGCCGATCCCTATGCCGCGCTCGATCCTCAGCGTCCCCGGTTGATGCGTACTTATGACGACCAGGCACAGGCCGCCGTCTGGAACGGTCGGGCGAAAGACGCGGGTTCTATTCCGCAGCTTCCCCCCGAACCGCCGTCGGATCTGGTCTTTGATGAGTTGCCGGTTCGCGACATTCCCGATGTGATGGCCAACCGCATTGAGGGTGAAACATCGCGCGGGGCGTCCGACATTGCCGCGACGGCAGGGAGCGCGACCCCCGTTTTGACCCGCCGGGCCACGGAAGGGCAGCTCCGCAGCAACGTCTTCGACAGTGCGGTCGACGAATATGACGTCGTCGAGCCGGAATCCTCTGCCCTACCTCCAGTGCGGCCGGCAGCGAGCGTCGCGTCGATGGTGAATGACGCTGCGGATGATGTCGCCGAGGAGTTTGGAGCGGGAGTCATCGAAGAACGCGTCGAGGCAACGCACGACGACACACCGGAGATCAAGTCCTCGCGCATCGCGAGCGTTCACCCGGCGCATCCCCCCGCTCCCCCGGTGGCGAGTCGGACGCGGGGTCTGGGAATGCTGTTCAGCACGTTGCGCCGTAAGTTGGGGAAGTGAGTTGTCGATACCCAACGTCCTCCGCGATTCTCGGGATCCCTTGCCATGCCGGTAACTTTAGCATCTCAGACACTGACGGGTGACAAGCCCGGGCCGCACGTTCTGATTACGGGCGGGGTACATGGCGACGAATGGGAACCGATGGGGGCGATTCGCCGGCTGCGTTTCAAACTCGCGGGAAGACTGCGTCGCGGCCGTGTCACATTGATCCCAATCGTCAACGAGGCCGCTTTCGCACGTGGCTCGCGAGTTGCCGACGACGGTCTCGATCTCGCCCGGACCTGTCCGGGACGCGTCGACGGTTCGGTCACCGAGCAGACCGCCTGGGCGCTGTCCGAGGTGATTCGCAGTGCCGACTTTTATGTCGATCTGCACACCGGGGGAACCCGGCTGAAAGTCCTGCCACTGGCGGGCTATATGCTGCACCCTGACAAAGACGTCTTGGAAAAAAGCCGTCGGATGGCCAGGCTGATTGGGCTGCCACTCGTCTGGGGAACCGACTGGCGGCTGAACGGCCGTTCTTTGTCGGTCGCCCGCGACGCGAATGTCCCGGCGATTTACTGTGAATACCAAGGGGGGGGAATGCTCGATTCCGCAGGCGTCGAGGCGTATGTCGCCGGTTGCGTCAACCTGCTTGCCGACCTGGGATTGACGGATGGACCGGTGACATTGCCCCCTGCCGACCAGCGGGTCGTTGAAGACGACCGGCCGTCGGCAGGACACATGCAAATCAATCATCCCACGCAAAATGCCGGCTTTTTTGAGGCCGCTGTTGGGTTGGGTGATCGCGTGACGGCGGGGGGACTTCTGGGGACCGTTTACGATCCATTCGGGGACACGCCAGCCGAGATCCGGGCGCAGTACGCCGGCCAGGTCATTGTCCTGCACACCTATGCCCGCATCGAAGCCAACACCAGCGTCGCCGTCATTCTCGAGGATCGGTAGAATGGGGTGGATGTGAGTCTCTGGTGTCTGGGACTCGCGCATGGAATTTGATCGGGTCGCTGGTGATTGAAGATGCTCAATCTGATTCCCGCCGTCGGTCTACCGGGATCGTTGTCGCGCCGCGAGTGGCTGCGTCGGTCGGCGTACGCGGCGTTCGCCGCTGCGACCCCAGCGGTGTCACACGCAGTTGACGTCGTCGCCGGAGCCCAGTTGTCGCATCCGGCGACCGCGAAGCAATGCATTTATATCTTTCTGTGCGGCGGTCCATCGCAGCCCGATCTTTGGGATCTGAAGCCGGAAGCGCCCGCTGGCGTCCGTTCGGTGTTCGACGCGATTGAAACGACGGCTCCGGGAATCCGGTTTGGCTCGTTGATTCCACAAGTCGCCCGACACGCGGACAAGTTGGCTCTCATCCGTTCGTTGACTCACGACAACAACGATCACAACTTCGCGATCGCCCGCTCGTTGTTGGGGCAGTTGCCGGAACGTCCTGGGGAAGTACACGCCAGCCGGGACGACCATCCGGGATTGGGAGGACTGCTGCACAAAGTCCTTGGCCCCCTGAACGAATCCCCTGCGTGGGTCGTCCTGCCGCGCCCGTTCACGACCTACTCGCCACCGTACAAGGGTCAGTCCGCGGGGTTTCTCGGCCCCGCGTGGGATCCCATCACGCTCAATAAGGAAGCCAAAGGGTCATTGACGGAAGCACCCGTTCAATTGGATTCCATCCGGTTGCCTGAGGGGGTGGATGGAACCCGATTGGCGCAGCGGATGCGACTGGCTCGATCTGTGGGGGGGGACGGTTCCTCAGCCCCGGATGCTAAATTGCCAGGAATTTCCCCCGCGTCGGCACCGATTCTGCGGATGGAATCGGCCTACTCCGACGCTGTCGACTTGATCACGACCAGCGCGGCACGACTCGCGTTTGACCTCAACCGCGAACCCGATCATGTTCGCGAACGTTACGGTCGGAACGAATATGGCCAAAGCTTCCTGCTGGCGCGACGCCTGATTGAAGCGGGCGTACGGACGGTCAATATCTTCTGGACGTTTTTCGATACCAAAGGATGTCAGTTCAATTTGTGGGACAACCACGGCGTGGCGAATGACGTCTGCGGGATTGATGGACAAATCACCGGCCTGCAGCAATTGACCCATCAATACTGCACACCGTCATTTGACCGCAGTTTTTCGGCACTGCTCGACGATCTGCACGATCGGGGGCTGCTGGATGAAACCTTGGTGGCTGTGGCGGGAGAATTCGGGAGGACGCCGAAGATCAATGCCTACAACGGTCGCGATCACTGGGCTCACTGCTACACGCAATTGCTCGCCGGCGGGGGAGTGCGCGGCGGCCAGGTTTATGGTGCCAGCGATCGCCAAGGGGCCTACGTGAAAGACAACCCAGTCACTCCGGATGACTTCGCCGCCACAATTCTCCATGCCTTCGGACTCTCCCCCGAAACCGCGGTACATACGCCCACGGGTCGCCCCACTCGGATCACCACCGGCACACCGGTGACGGCGATTTTTTAAGGGGGGAATTCGTCGACCATGACCGGACCATTCCCTGGAATTGACCCGTGGCTCGAGGCGCATTGGCGCGACGTGCATGCGCGGTTCATGGTCTACGCGTGCGACCAGATCGCCGACCGCCTGCCCGGTGATCTGCAGGCGCGCATTGATGAGCAGTTGGCGGTCGAATACGACGATGCGTGGCGAACCATTTCCCCGGATATCCGGGTTGTCAAGCAACCGATGACTCACCGGATTTTGCCGACAACGGTTACGGTGATCGCTGCTGAGCCGTGTCTCATTCCCCTTTCCGATGAACCCTCGACCCATCGCCACATCGAAATCATTGATCGAACGTCGGGTGAACGGGTCGTGACCGCCATTGAACTCCTCAGCCCGGCAAACAAGGTGGGAAAACTCGGGCGAGATTCGTATGCAAAAAAGCAAACAGAGTACCTGACGTCAGGGGTGAATCTCGTTGAGATTGACCTGATTCGTGCCGGTCGGCACATC
>JAPLOC010000548.1:14453-16636 GCA_026692825.1 Planctomycetota bacterium
AGGCTCCCGCCACGAATTCGCGGTCAGGGACTGATTTGCGTCCGGCGGAATACGTACCAGGGTGCTGAAGTCTACGGAGCGCCCCTGCGAGAGACACTACCGACGTTCCGGGTTCCCCTCCGCCCGGAGGATCCCGACGTAATTCTCGATTTGCAGCCGGTTTTTGATGAGATCTACCGGAAGGGGAGATACCACCTGACGGATTACAGCAACCCTCCTATCCCGCGATTGTCGAAAGCCGACGCCGGCTGGGCCAGCGAACGAGTCGCGGCATGGAACGTACGCTGATTTTGCCGACGCGAACGGCACATCGAATCGTTATCGAATATCGCTCGCGAAGTCCCCCGACACATCCATGGCAACACTGGATGGCGGGTACGGAACGGTGTGCGTCTGGAGCGCCCGGATCACCGAGTCACTCACCCCACGACCCTTCATATAGACCAGATTCTCCGGACTCGCGTCGAATCGTGAACCGCGTTCACGGATGGTGTTGATAATCACGTCGTCGCCGAGCCCGCTATCGACCATTTGGAGAACGTCGGTCGTGGGAACCGCATGGTTCCACGCTTCGTGCTGGGCGGTGAAGTGGGCGGCGGTGACGACCGCATCGTCCCGCTCGGCCCGCGCGTCGGCCGCGTTGCCGATCAATCCACCGGCCACCGCGCCACTGGCAGCACCAATCGCGGCACCGGCGAGATCATGTCCCGTCTGATGGCCGATGACTGTTCCTGCGATTCCTCCCAGCGCTCCTCCGATGGCCGCTCCCTTTCCCGCCCGATTCATCTGGCAGCCGCAAAGAAGTGTGATTGCCAACGCGACGAGGGCCAGTGAGTGACGGATGAGCACGACGGCACCTGGGGATCGACTTGCGAGAAAAATCGGCGAAACACGGCCGATTCGATTCCATCGGCACCGCGTAAGGCATGTATCGGATTTACCGTCTGGCGGGGATAAGTCAAATGGCGCGACGGGATCATGAATTACTCAAGTTTGAGATTGATGCGAAATCGCCACGGGCGCGTTGACCATTCGCCACCATGACCTATGTTTGAACAACCAGCCCGGTCTCCCACCTCTTCCCATTCGCTGAAGTCTACGCAAACCCACCAGACCTGCTGGAATCGTCACCATCGGAATCACTGCCATGCCTCTGGGTTCATTACTGCTTGTTGAAGACGATCTCGATGTCCTGGAAACGACGGCGGAGTTTCTGAGGGAGATGGGTTACCGGACGGAGACGGCGCGATCCGCGCGGGATGCCTGCCGGCGGATTGACGACACCCTGTTCGACGGAATTGTCTGTGACCTGGGTCTGCCCGACCGGGACGGACTGGAGGTGTTGGCGCAGGTCCGCCGGGTGGCACCGGAGGCGGCGTTCATCATGCTGACTGGCTTCGGATCAATTTCCAGCGCCGTCGCGGCGATGCGGGCGGGGGCCAGCGATTACCTTTGCAAACCGGTCGACGAGACGGATTTGAAGGACTGTCTCGAACGGGTGTTGCGGCAACGAAAAACCTCAGCCACCTCGTGCCCGACCGCACAACCGCAAACCAGCGGCATGGGGGTAAAGGAGATCGTTGGTGGAGACTCCAAGATGCTGCGACTGTTCGAGACGATTCGCAGCGTCGCCGACACGAAGAGTACCGTACTCATTCTGGGGGAAAGTGGAACCGGAAAGTCGATCACAGCCCGGGCGTTGCATCAGCTCAGCGCGCGAGCCGACAAACCGTTTGTGGAGATCGCCTGCGGATCGCTGTCAGACACTCTGCTGGAAAGCGAATTGTTCGGCCACGTCGCTGGAAGCTTCACCGGGGCCACCCAGAATCGTCCGGGGAAGTTCTTGCAGGCCGATGGCGGTACAATTTTCCTCGACGAGATCGGAACCGCGACACCGAGTTTGCAAGTCAAGCTGCTGCGGGTGTTACAGGAACGGCAGTTCGAACCCGTCGGTGGCAGCAAAACGCATAAGGTCGATGTCCGTGTCATTCTGGCGACGAATGCGGATCTCGAGGAAAAAGTCCGCCGGGGGGAGTTCCGCCAGGATCTCTATTACCGGGTGAATGTCATCACGGTGGTGCAGCCACCACTCCGCGAGCGCAGAGGAGATATTCCGCTGCTGGCGGAATTCCATCGCGACAAATCGTGTCGTGAGATGGGACGTGAAATCGAGGGCTTCACCG
>JAPLOC010000548.1:16680-17289 GCA_026692825.1 Planctomycetota bacterium
TCACCGACGAGGCCATGCACGCGTTGCTGGGCTACGGATGGCCGGGCAACGTGCGCGAACTGGTCAACGTCGTGGAACGCGGAGTCGTTCTGTGCCGCAAGTCTCGGATCGGATTGGACGACCTTCCCGAATCGGTGATCAATACGTCACTTGTCGCCCCTCCCCATTGGCAGGGAGCCGGTACAAACTCGCTGCGAAAGGCGCTCAACAACCCGGAGCGGGAGATCATCCTCGAAGCGCTCTCGGCCAGCGGGTGGAATCGCCAGGAAACCGCCGATCGACTGGGGATCAATCGCACCACGTTGTACAAGAAGATGAAGCGACTCGGTTTGCAAAGCGTTGAAGAATCGGAATTCTGCGCGACGTAGCCGAGTCCTTGTCGCGTCCGGTGCGTCTCCGCACGCTCCCGTTCGAATTCCGCCCCACTCACGATCTCGTATCCACGTGTCCCATGTCAAAAACGAAGAACTCCGCAAACGCGGTCGCTGTTGGTGTTGTCGGACTGGGACGATTTGGCAAACTGCATGCGCACACGTTGAACGGATTGGCGGAAGCGAAATTGGCGGCGATCGTGGCGCGGCGGTTTCCGCCGGACGTGATCCATCAATA
>JAPLOC010000548.1:17389-23745 GCA_026692825.1 Planctomycetota bacterium
ATGGAAGAATTGCCGGGTGTTCCAGGCTGGACCGACCTCGATCGGGCCATTGAGGAGTCGAAAGCGCAAGCCTGGGTGGTCGCGTGTGATACCGATCAGCATGTGACGGTCACGCGAAAACTGCTGTCGGCGGGAAAGATCGTGTTGCTGGAAAAGCCGATCGCGCCCGATCTGGCCTCGGCCCGCAGTCTGATGGACCGCGTGGCCCCCGATTCCCGCAATCTGATGCTGGGTCACATCGTGTTGTTCAACAGCGAATTCCAACAGTTGCGCGACGAGGTCTCGCGACGTGGCGGTCTGTCGTACATCGATTGCGTGCGCCATCGCCCCGCGACCATCGTGAAACAGTTCCCGGGAGAAAACCCGCTGGTCGCGACCATGGTTCACGATCTCTACGCGGTTCAATCCCTGGTGGGACGTGCCGAACCGGCTTTGTTAAATGCCACCTACCACCGGACCTCCGAGGGCGAGATTGACCTGGCGTCGGCTCGACTGAGCTGGCGAAATGGGCCGGTGGCGAATTTCGCGGCATCGTATCTGACTCCACCGGGGATGGCTCCGCGGGGCTTCGATCGGATGGAGGTGTTTGGTGACGGCTGGATGGCGCGCATCTCCCCCAATCCCCGCCCGATAGAGCTTTGGGCCGAGCAGGCGAGCTGGCCCATGGCCCTCGAGATTCGGGCTGGGACCGGATCCCCCACGGGAATGATGGCCGAGGAATTGCGCTGTTTCTGCCGGGTCGCCCGGGGCGAGCAAGCGGTCCCTGCGGGGGCGACGTACCACGATGGGCTGCAGGTTCAAGAGTGGATCGAACGACTGGCGCAGTCCGCCGAACAAGGCGCCGGCGGTTAAGTGCCGGCACTGAAATCCGGACGAGTCCGAAGACATCTATTTTCGAACCCTTTCACCTATCTCCGATGAATCGGAGCATTTCGTCCGCCCGACATCGACGACCGGCAGGCAGAGGCGACTTTCGGCTCATCCGACTTTCGACCGAGGTGCTCGTGCGACGTTTGGCAACGTCACATTGAAATCCATGCCACTCGCTACAACGACCGGGTTCTTGCGCACGCCGCGTTCCGCGGCTTGACGCTTTACCAATATGGCAATACAATGCCACGTGTTAATAGATTGCCACGTTGACCACCACCCGGAGTCACTTGCATGGTTCGCAGACAGCCCGTTCCGGATCTCGCCCGGCGCGAACGGCAGATCATGGACGTCTTTCACCAGATGGGTGAGGCGAGTGTCGCCGATGTTCTCGAGCGATTGAAGGATCCCCCCAGTTACTCCGCCGTCCGCACGATGATTCGGCACCTGGAAACAAAAGGGCTGTTGCGACATCGGCAGGAAGGGAAACGCTACCTGTATCAGGCGACGCAGTCGCGTGAGTCGGCGAGCCGGTCGGCGTTGCGTAAATTGCTCGACGTGTTGCTCGGCCTCAGACGCTGTCGCCGCCATTCTCGACGTCCAGGGGGAATCGCTGTCCCCCAAAGAACTCGCACGGATCGAGTCGCTGGTTCAACAAGCCCGAGCTGAAGGGAAGTAGCATGAATTCGATCTCCCTAACGACATCACTGGCCCCGACACTGATCGATCTCGCCCTAAAGGCAACAGTCCTGTTGACGCTCGCCTGGGGAGCGTCGTTCGCACTCCGCCGGTCGTCGGCGGCGGTTCGTCACCGCCTTTGGGGATTGACCCTGTGCGGCCTGCTGGCGCTTCCACTGCTGACGTGGCTGCTCCCCACGTGGCGGATCTCCGTCCTGCCTGCACAACCCCTCGCCGTCGAAATTTCGCAGATCCCGCTCCCGTCCAGCCTCGTCGCGAACACGGAATCCGAAATCGACCGCACGGAGTTGGACGTTCGCTTTCCCCCCCGGGAAGCCGAGCTGTTTCTCTCACAGGACAATCTGGGACCCGAGCCCGTTACTGCCGATTCCCAAACGCCTGCCAGTCCCGTTTTCAATCCCTTGAACGGGCCAGTTCGCGAACACGTCTTGGACGAACCCACGGTGACCGCGATCGTTGAGTCTCCCCGTTCGCATGGCTGGGCGAGTCTGCTGATCGGAATCTGGCTGACGGGCACCGGACTCGGAATCATCAGCCTCGGGATCGCCGCATGGAATTGTGTGCGGATTACCCTGGACTCCAAACAGATGAGCGACACAGAACTGGACCGTCTGGCGCGCGAAGTGAAGTGTCGTTTGAATTTGCATCGCCACGTCGAATTGCGCGAACATCCCCGAGCGATCGTTCCATTGACTTGCGGAGTGGTGCGACCGGTTGTGTTGCTGCCCGTCG
Organism: Planctomycetota bacterium; assembly: GCA_026692825.1. GTDB lineage: Bacteria > Planctomycetota > Planctomycetia > Planctomycetales > Planctomycetaceae > UBA10511. Next base: position 19,691 of record JAPLOC010000548.1, read on the forward strand.
CGGCGCGAAACTGGCCCGAGGAAATGCGGCGAGCTGTGCTGTTACACGAACTGGCACATGTCGCCCGCCGGGATGTCGCCTGGCAGTGGCTCGGCCGACTGGCGTGCGCGTTCTATTGGTGTCACCCACTCGCCTGGCTCGGTTTACAACAGATGCGGGTGGAACGCGAACTCGCCTGTGATGACGCCGTTGTCGATACGGGGGAACGCGCGTCGGACTACGCCCGGCAGTTGCTCGAGGTCGCCAGGCAGTGTGGTCGCGTCGTCGGCCAGAGTCCCCTGCGGATGGCCGTCGCCGTAGAGATGACACGCGGCGGGAAGCTGGAGCAACGGGTGCGAGCTCTGTTCGACTCGGCTCGCAGCCACACGGGTCTCAAAAGACGAATCGGCATCACGCTGCTGCTGGCGACGGCGATTCTGGTGCCGCTCATCGCCGTCGTCCACCCGGTCGCCCGCATGGTGACCCAAACGGCAAACGCGGCGGAGGAAAAACCCCAGCCGGCCGACTTGGCCGCTCCGCCCGTCGTTGACGTCGAATTGGCCCGCGACGAACTTTCCATCCCGCCGGTCAGTGGTCGAGTGGTGTCAATCGGCGGAAAGCCGATTCCTGGTGCGAAAGTGTTCCTCCGCTACCGAAATTGGGCCGGTTCGCGATTTGCGGACGAGCCGCTGGTCTCCCGGGAAAGGGGATCCGTGGAAGATCGTCAAGACGAGTTGGCGACAACACGGACCGACGCGCAAGGGCGATTCGAGTTTCGCAATCTGAAGGCCAAACGAGCGTACGATTGGCAGGATGAACTGGATCTCGACGTGGTGGCGTCTCACCCCGGCAAGGCGATCACCTGGTATCACCTCGCCGGACCAGCGACTTTGAAAATGGGCTTGCCGGAGGAAGCGAAACTCTCAGGACGGGTTGGCGATGCCGAGGGAAATCCGGTCGCGGGGGCGGACGTTCGCCCCGCGTGGATCATGTCGTTGCGACACCTGACACAAGCCGACCTGGAAGAAGGTCGCTGGCCGTCGCCGCACGATAGACATTTTGTCGGGCTGTTGAATGCCCAAGCGCCTCCCGATGCCGTCACCAACGACGCGGGTGAATTCACGCTCAGCGGACTTCCTGCTGGATTGGGGGTTCGATTGCGCATCAGTTCACCACACTTCGCGCCGGTCTGGTTCGATGCCGCCACGGTGAAGGAACTCGACGCCGATCTGTTGAAGAAGACCAAACGCCCCGTCGCGACCGGCGAACTGCGAGTGACACTCCAAGATCGGCGCTACCCGTTTTCACTGCGGGTGGTTGACGATTTGACAGGCGATCCCGTTGAAAACGTGACACTCAAACACCGTTCCGACCGCAATGCGATGCCCATTCCGGTGCGGAATGTCACATCGTCGCAGCCGGGCGTCTACGAACTCAGCCGGCTGCCACCACGATTCGACATTCTGGCCGAAGCTCCCCTCGAACAGGGTTATCTCGGGGTCTGGAAGCTGTTGTCTCCCGCGGAGGGATCGACTGGCGAAATCCGTCTGACTCGCGGCAAACGGATTTCGGGACGGGTGGTCGACGCGGAGAGTGGCGAGGGGATTCCCAACGTGACTTTGCGAACGTCGGCCGTGGACATCGACACGTTTCGCGGCCGGATTCCCCAAATGAGCCGAACCGACGCGGCCGGACGCTGTGTGGTGCTGTTGGCCCCCTCGACTTACAGCCTGACATTCGCGTCGGAAGTCCCGGGGTATCTCACCCAAACCAAAAACAACGGTCAGCACGAGATCGTCTATCAAAACGTGACTGTGGAAGAAGGTGTCGACACGCCCCCGTTCGAAATTCGGCTGAAACGCTCCCGTCGCATCGAAGGAGTCGTTGTCGACACAGAGGGAATTCCACTGGAGGGAATCACCTATCAAGGGGTGTTCCGCGTGGGATCTCCGCCGAAATTGGATGGAGGATTCACAACCGGGGGATCAATGACTTCCAGTTTTCGTGGAGAGTCGGCACCAGACGGGAGGTTTATGATCAGTGAGCCGTTCACCCGATTTGACGCAGTCAGCACGTTGCCCCTGGATGTCGTGTTCTATGACAAACGCCGGCGGCTGGTGGGACAGTTGCTGGTCGACACCCGGGAAACGATCGAACCGGCGCGTGTGGTGATGCGGCCTGCGGTGCGGCTCACCGGGCGCGTTGTCGGTTCGGATGGAGCCCCGCAGTCGAATGTCGTTGTCGAAGCGTATGTCTCGGGACGGGCGTCGAGCGAGCGGATGTCGTATACCGTCGGTGCCAAGGTGCGAACCGGAAAAGATGGCCGCTTCGAGATCTTTGCGGGAATTCCCGATCGCCGGGTGGAGGTGGTCGCCGACCACCGCACCCTGGGGCGAAAGGGAGTTGCCGGTCGGCTCGATGCGTCAGCGGTTGAGCATGACATGAGTGACCTGGTTTTCACTCGCCCTCAAACCCCCTACACCATGACCGCGCCGGCTCCGGATGCGGCGGGACTCATGGGACTCGCCGCATTTGAAAAACTGACGGCCGACTACGCGAAATTCATCGCCGACCTGCAGGAGGCGCGCCAGTCTCCCCGGGGATGGCCGACGGTGACGAATTCCTCCACCTGGGCTTTCACGGCGGAGTTGTTGCGCATCAACGAGGCGGCAAGCGACCCGGAACTCGACCTGAAGACCCATGTCTGGATCGTGGGACAGCACAACGTTTCCAGTATTGGCGAGCCGGAGTTTGTTGAGTCGCGCAGCAAGTCAGCGGCACGGCTGCTGGAACTTTACTCCGACCGGCCGGAACTCGCCCCCTGTGTGCTGAACCTCATCCGATTCCTGCCGGTGAAAGGGCAACCCCCCCATGTGTGGCATGCCGCCGCACTGAAGCTGTTGGAGTCGAACCCCGATCGGACGGTTCAGGGGATCGCCTGTTACGAGGCGGCCGAGTCGCGACTGTTTCCTCAGGGATATACCGGTGACGGGAGAGAACCCCCAGCGGATATAATCGCGGAATCGATTCCACTGTTGGAACGAGTGGTGAACGGGTACGCCGAGGTCAAGCATCCGTGGCGACAGGTGGCGCTGGGTGAACTGGCGGCGGGATGGCTGTTTGATCTTCGCCAACTTGAGCGCGGCGCGACCGTTCCTGAGTTGGAGTGGAAGGCGATCGACGGCAAGCCAGTGCGGCTCGCCGACTATCGCGGCAAGCTGGTCGTGATCGACTGTTGCAGCATCGGATCGGGGACGGCCCTGGGGGAGACCGAGCACTCGCGGCTGTTGATCAAACAGGCCGGTCCCGAGAAAGCGGTCACGATCACTGTTGTCTACGACGATGTGGAGGAGGTCCGAAAGAATGCGGCGAAATTCGCGGACTCCACGGTCGTGATCGCGGGGGATGAAGCGGTTCGCTTCTTTCGGCTATGGAATGTCCAGGGCTGGCCGACTGCGTTCGTGATTGATGCCGAGGGGAAAGTGCGGGCGAAACGGATTCGCGATTCGGTTCTGGCCGAGGTGTTGGCCGAGCTGACACGTTAGCCCGGCCACTGGCGCGACGGGGACCAACGCGGATATCGCGCTCCGCGAGATTGCCAGATCGATCAGATTCTGATGACCTGGCCGTTGATCCTAAGGTGACATTCCAGGGCGAAAAAAAACCTCGCACAGGTCAAATGACCTGTGCGAGGCTAGGTTACCGTTCGGTCTTATGAACGACGCGATCAGTCGCGGGCGACCGCGAAGTCGGGATACCCGAGGGCACCCATTTCGGGAACGTCGAGGCCGGCGATTTCGTCTTCTTTCGAGACGCGAATCGGGGTGATCAGGTTGCTCACCTTGAACCAGACGTAGGCCATGATGAATCCGAACACGATGACCGTCACACCGTCGAGCAACTGTGCGAACAACTGCGACGCGTCGCCGTAGAACAGGCCGCGTACGCCGTCAGAGCCGTACGCTTTGACCATCTCTTCGCGGACCACGCCGTTCCAGCCGGCACCGTACTTGCCGTTGGCGAACAGCCCGACGCAGATCGTTCCGAACAGTCCATTGACACCGTGGACCGAAATG
>JAPLOC010000549.1 GCA_026692825.1 Planctomycetota bacterium
CACCTCATCGATCTGATGGAGCGGGGGTTATTGACCCACTTGGCGTTCAACGGTGCCGGGCCGATTCATGACTGGGAACTGGCTCTCGTCGGTGCCACGTGCGAAAGCGTTCCCCGTTACGTGCGGTCGGGTGAGTTCGGTCTGTGGCGGGAAACCGGCCGGATGAATGAGGTGATCGCGGCGGGATATCACGCCGGTCTGGGGTACGGCGAGTCGCTGGGAAAGGCGATTTGGGAAGGGGATTTCCCGAACAGGGAGTTGTCGGTCGTCGCCCAGGCGTACCGGTTGAAAGTGCCGGTGACGGTCCACATTGGCATTGGATACGACATTCTCCATGAACATCCCAACTGCGATGCCGAGGCGCTGGGGGGAGCGAGCTATCGCGATTTTCTGGTGTACTGCGACGCGATCGACCGGCTGGAAGGGGGCGTGATGTACAATTTCGGAACCGCCGTCATGGGGCCGGAAGTGTACCTCAAGGCTTTGGCGATGGCGCGAAACGTGGCGCATCAGGAGGGGCGGAAGATTGCCGACTTTCAGACTGCGGTGTTCGATTTGCTCTCGTTGGAAGGAGATCCACAAAAGGAACAACCCAAAAGCCATCCGCAGTATTATTACCGCCCCTGGAAGACGATCCTGGTGCGGACGGTGGCGGATGGAGGGCGCAGCACGTACGTTCAGGCCGAACATCGCCGGGCGATCCCGCAGTTGCGCGCGGGAGCCCTGGCGGCTGAGTGACGACCTGTGACACTTCGATCGAATCCTACGGAACTCGACGCGATAACGACCCCATGAGTCCCGACTGTCTCGCCCACCGACTGACCTCCGCCGAGCGGGAGTTCTTCAACACCCAAGGCTACCTCATCGTTGAGAACGCCCTGGACGCAGAGAAGAACGCCCGGTTGTTGTCCGCGGTCGATCGCATTGACCGCAGGGAGCGCTCCCCGGAACACGCCCAGAAGTTGCTCTCGTTCCCCAACGTGCTGCATGAGGATCCGGCGTTTGTCGACCTGGCGCTGTCACCGACGACACTCCCGAAAGTCTGGGGCATTTTGGGCTGGAACATCTATTCGTACCATTCGCACGTCGATGTGACGCCGCCGGCCGACGAGGCGGCCCTGACGTGGCGGGTCGCCTGGCATCAGGACAGCATGCGGGTGAATGATGAGCTGGAGACCGATCCCCGACCGCGCCTGTCGTTAAAGATCGGCTTCTACCTCACCGATGCGACTCAACCCGAGCGGGGAAACACGCTGATCGTTCCCGGTTCGCACCTGTGGAATGAGATCGACTGCCCGCAGGATGGCGTTTCGTGCCCCGCGGGATCGGAGCCGTTGTGTGTGAAGCCGGGAACCGCAGTGATCATCGATCGGCGGATCTGGCACTCGCGGAGCGCGAACACATCGGAGGTCACCCGCAAAGTCGTGTGGCTGGGATACAGTTACCGCTGGCTGCGTCCGAAAGACCAGATGACCGTTTCGAGCCTGCTTCCCCAACTGGATCCAGTCGGAAGACAGATCCTGGGGGATGGTTTGTCGAACAACGGCACATATGATCCGCTCGACGGAGATGTTCCACTGCGCGGATGGTTGCGTGAACACAGTCCCGAAGAGGCCGAGCGTTCGTTGCACGGCCAAGGTCAATCGCGTCCGCCAGCGATGGTCCGGGGGAAGAACCTGGGACGGGTGTAGTTTGTTCGCGAAAATGCCGGCCAGGCGGGTTCCTGGAATTGCTCGGAAGATCCTCACAGGTGCATTATGGCCAACGAATCGATTCAAGGAAAAATCGCGGAAGAATTGCGGGGAGTCGACGGGGTCGAGATCAAGGCGACCATTCCCGACCGACAGATTGAGGCGGCCCTGGCGCTCTACGGCTTGACCGCCGGTGATGAGGATCCGCGGTACATCTACTTCTTCGACACCCCTGATCTCGATTTGATCGATGCCGGTGTCATCGGTCGCGCGCGGCGCGTGGTGGGTGGGGACCATGATAGCACGATCAAATTCCGACCGGTGAAGCCCGAAACGGTTCCTCCCATCTGGAGCAAATTGAAGGGATTTAAGATCGAGGCCGACGCCAGTAAGACACAAACCGCGATCTCAGCTTCGCTGACGATGAAGGTCGAAAAAGGCCTGATCAAGCGGGTCGCCGCAGGCGAGGTGCCGTTCGCGTCGCTGTTCAACGAAGAGCAGCTCAAGTTCCTGCTGGCGATGGCCCAGCGGCAGTTCGATTACGCCCGAGTCGTTCCCCTCGGCCCGGTGCGCGCCTGGAAATGGAAATTCACAGATCCCGGGCTGCCGTGGGATCTGACGGTGGAACTCTGGCGGCGCGACGATGGCGAACGCCTGCTTGAAGTGTCCACCAAAGTGTCGGTCGCACAAGCTGCCGTCGCGATCGCGGCATTCGCGGCGTTTTTGCAGGATCGCGGCGCACGCACCGACGAGTGCGAGCAGGCGAAGACCCGCTGGGCGCTCGAGTATTACGCGGCAAAAGCTGCGAATGGCGTTCCCGCCGTCCCTACGCAAGAAACGGCGACATCCTGATGATTTTGCTGAAGGACCACACTTCGTCCGAACTCGCGCAGGCGCTGGCCGATCTCCGTCCCTCCGACCGTCTGGTCCGGCAACTGCACGCCGCCGCCGTCCGACGGAACGCGACCGAGATTCCCGTCGAATTGCCGACCATCTCCAAACGACTGCTTGCCCAGTTGCGAGAGCGAGTTTCGATCCCGCGTCTGAAACTGGTCAACAAAGTCGTCTCGCCGCAGGATGGCTTCGCGAAATACCTTTTCGAAGGAGTCGAACCAGGCCAGTTCGAAGCAGTTCGGATCCCCCTGTTGCATCGACCGGATGACCAGAAATATGTGATCTGCGTCAGTTCCCAGGTGGGGTGTGCGCTCGCGTGCGCGTTTTGCGCGACTGGCCGGATGGGTTTTCAGCGCAATCTCGCCACCTGGGAGATTGTCGATCAAGTGACGCAGATTCAGGCCGACTCAGAGCATCCCGTGCGGGGCGTGGTGTTCATGGGTATGGGGGAGCCGATGCTGAACTACGATCGCGTGATTCGCGCCGCCCGAATCTTCTCGGAACCGTGCGGCATGGCGATCAACGCCAAGGCGATTACGGTTTCTACGGTGGGAGTCGTTCCCGGGATCCGTCGCTTCACCCAGGACCAGCACCCCTACCGGCTGATCGTGTCGCTGACGTCGGCGAATTCGGCGACCCGGGAGAAGTTGCTGCCGATTGAAAAGTCGTATCCCTTGCCGGTTCTGCTCGACGCGGTGCGCGAATACCACGCGGTGACAAACAAGCGAGTCACGTTCGCCTGGACGATTTTATCCGGAATCAACACCCGACGCGAAGACGCCCGCGAGCTGGCGGAATTGACCCGGGGACTGCCGATCCTGCTCGATCTGATTGACGTCAACGATCCCACCGGCGAATTCCGCCGCCCCTCCACGGAGGAAGCGAACGCGTTCCGTGACGCGTTACGTGAAGAACTGGCGATGCCGGTGCAGCGGCGATACAGCGGTGGGCAGGATATTCACGGAGCGTGCGGGATGCTGGCCGGCGCGACGTCATATTGATCACAAGACGCGACACAATTCCGCGAATGTGCGGCCCGGCTCCGTTTCGACTACAATACCCTGAACCCCGCCGATTCTACCTGCCAGGGAAGCGCGTTTCGAAATGCCGTTGGTGTCGAGTCCCATTGAGGAAGTTCTGGCCGCTCTGCGTGCGGGCCGGGTGATCATTGTCGTTGACGCCGCCGAGCGGGAGAACGAAGGGGACTTCGTCTGTGCGGCGGAATCGATCACTCCCGAGACGGTGAATTTTCTGCTCGAGATTGGTCGGGGATTGCTCTGTGCCCCGATGTCACAAGAGGTCGCCGACCGGCTGCAACTGTCGGCGATGGTCCCTCCCAGTCAGAACAATGCCCCGATGGGGACGGCGTTTCTGATCCCGATCGACCACCGCGATTCAGGGACTGGGGTCAGCCTGGAAAGTCGCACGCTCACGTTGCGTCAACTCGCCGACCCGAACTCCACCCCGGACGATTTCGTTCGCCCCGGGCACATTCCCCCGCTGGCGGCGAAATCGGGTGGCGTTCTGCGGCGAGCCGGCCACACCGAGGCGACAGTCGACCTTATGAAACTGGCGGGATTACAGCCGGTTGGGGTATTGATCGAGATTCTCAGTCGCCATGGCACGCGCATGGCCGACGATGCGGAATTCGCGGCGTTGTCCCAGGAATTCAACCTGCCGATCATCACAATCGAAGAGCTGATTCGGCACCGTCGGCTGAGCGAGCGGCTGGTTCAGCGCGAAGTGGAAGCGAGAATTCCCTCGAAATACGGCGAATTGACGGTCATCGCCTATCGCGTGGAACATGAAGAAC
>JAPLOC010000550.1:0-10092 GCA_026692825.1 Planctomycetota bacterium
CAGCGCCGGGTGAGCAGATGTTTCCGATACGGCGTTTCAATCTGTCTCCACTATTCTGTGCCGAAGGTGTCGAGACCGCGGCGTCGTAGGAACGCCGTCCGCCACATGTCGCGACGACGGCGCAGCCGGCGGTTCGGATTTTGCGTTCACCGTAGATCTGTACTCGTCCACAAACAGGTTGACTTCCCCGCCGCTAGAACGTATTTTACCGATCGGTTTCTTAACCAGACGGTGAATCATGTCGATCGATCAACTGAGTCTCACATTCGCGGCAATCGCCGATCCAACTCGGCGCGCGATCCTGCTGCGATTGTCCAAAGGCGCAGCACCTGTCAAGGAGTTGGCCGCGCCATTCCGGATGACACTCCCCGCCATCACGAAACACCTGAAGGTGCTGGAAAAAGCGGGTCTGATCGAGCGATCACGATCCGCTCAAATGCGTCCCTGCACGCTGCGCGCCAATCCCTTGAAGGAAGCCGCCACCTGGATCGACCGCTACCGCGCATTCTGGGAAAAGAGCTTCGACCGGCTCGATGACTACCTCAAGGAACTGCAATCCCAACCGGATGCGCCCTGCACTTCCTCCACCCGCAAGAAAAGGAGCCGCTGAATGCCCGCCGATCATCGACAGTCGCACGCCAATCTTGACAACCCCGTTGAGATCATCATTTGCCGGACTCTTAACACGCCGCGAGAACTGGTTTGGCTGGCCTGGACCGATCCCCAACACGTCAGTCGCTGGTGGGGGCCGGCAGGTTTCACCACGACAACGCATTCGATGGAATTCCGACCGGGTGGGTCTTGGCGTTACACGATGCACGGTCCTGATGGTCGTGATTACGGCTGTCGCGTCGACTACATCGAAATCAATGAGCCAACGCGACTTATCTACAAGCTCGGCGGTGAGGGGAGTGACGACGCCGTCAGCTTTCGGACCGAGGTCACCTTTGAGGCTGTCGGAGAAAACGGAGTTGCCACCCGAGTCACAATGCGGTCGATCTTTCCCACGGCGGAAGCACGTGACTTCGTTATCACGGACCACCGGGCGGTGGAGGGAGGCAAGCAACACCTGGCGAATCTCGAGGACTATGTCGCAAGCATGTCCACTGGAGATGACAACGAGCCACCATTCGTAATCAGTCAGGTCTTTAACGCGTCCCGTGAGAAGGTCTGGGACGCATGGACTGTGGCAAACCATCTCCTGCGATGGTTTGGCCCGAAGGGATCGACGATGCTGCAGACGACGATGGATCTTCGTGTCGGTGGCAGGTTTCACTACTGCATGCGCCACCCGGATGGCCGGGAGATGTGGGGCCGCTGGGTCTTTCGAACCATCAATCAGCCCGACACGCTCGAATTCATCAGCAGCTTTTCGAACCCCAGCGGAGAGTTGACTCCTGCACCGTTTCAGGGACTCGACGACTTCCCGCCGGAAATCTGGAGTACCGTGACACTCGTTGACCACGCTGGCAAAAGCCGGGGAACGCTGGTCACCCTCGCAGCGCGGCCATTCAATGGCACCAAAGTCCAACGCGAATTCTTCAACAAGTTCCACGGCTCCCTGCATCAGGGCTGGGCGGGTACCCTGCAGCAACTTGCTGAGTTTCTGGGCGATTGACGCGTGGGGTTGGAAGGTCTTGCCGGATTCTCGCCGAGATTTCCAACTCCAACCGCTCGACAATCGTACAATCCAACAGTCCGGTTATGTCGGCGGAATCCGCCGAGACTTGAACGGCGAGCGGACGACTCCGATACTCTAGGCGACAGCACCGCATCCCACACGCGGAATTCCCCGGTTCATGCCGATTTTGCGACCCGTACGCATTGTCCCAAGTCTGGCGCTGGCGATCATCGTCACGTCGGGGGTGTGGTGCGCTCCGTCGGCGGTCGCGTCGTGTGGCGATTATGTTCAGGTCGGCGGAACCACGTCGCGCTGGGTAGAACACGACTCCGTCAACCGACACCATTCCGAACCGGGGCGGGTTACTCCGCTGGAAGAACCGGCTCTCCCTTGCGACGGCCCAGCATGTCGGGGCGAAAATCCGCCCCCCGTGGTGCCGTCAGCCCCCTCTCTCCAGGGCGAATCGCACGATTTGATCTTGTCGTTTAGGGCCTGGGATACCCTGCGGGGCGATTGTGGGCTCGTCGATTTTGGACCAGGCGTGGCATTCTGTGAGCCCTTTGCGGGGCGGTGGGAGCGGCCCCCGAGGCGGGTGGGCTAGAGGCGATCTCCCCCCGGTCCCATTGCGAATTTCGCGAATGTGAGGCGGTGTCAGGTTCCCGGACTGGTGAGTCGAACCACGATTCACCGGGAACCGAACTTGGACTTCATCCCTCGGGTGAATTCCCGCTGAAATTCATACGGTCGCATTGTTTGCCGACAAAGCCGGCGGGGGTTGTTCGATTCATCGGTCGCGTGGCGATCGACTGCCGCACGCTGATTGCGCGCGGGGATCGTCGTCCGACTCACCCATCTGGCGTGCCCTACAATCACCCGTCTGTCTGGAAATCTGTCGTCATGTCGAACCCCACCCCACAACCGCCAGCGACATCGTGGCCAGCCAATCTTCCCCGCCCTGCGGGTTACGTCCCGGCGATTGGTCCGGGACTGAAACGGCTGTTTTACGTCGTGTTGTTCCTGGTCGCCCTGTTGGCCGCCAATTCGCTCTACCTGGGAACGGTCACGTTTCGGGGCTGGTTGGCCGGCGCGGGGATCAGCTACGAGAACTACTTTTACCTCTGGATGTTCTTCGTCCATCTGGCGTTGGGGCTGCTGTTGGTGGTCCCGTTCGTCGCGTTCGGAACGATTCATCTGGTGACCTCCCGCAACCGGCGCAATCGCCGGGCGGTTCGCGTGGGGTACGCGTTGTTCATCGCGGGACTGGTCGTGTTGCTCACGGGACTCGCGCTGATGCAGGTCGGATTCATCGAACTGCGTCACGTCGCGACCAGGCAGTTGGTCTACTGGCTGCATGTGGGGGCACCGCTCGCCGCTGGCTGGCTGTACTGGTTACATCGGCTGGCCGGTCCGCGCATCAAGTGGCGGTACGGAGTGATGTACGGAGCCGCCGTCGCCGGTCTGGTGGCGGCGATGATTGGAGTCCAGAACGCCGACCCGCGAAAACTGAACGCACAAGGATCCGTGGAAGGAGCGAAATACTTTAAACCGTCGCGAGCGGTGACCGTCTCGGGTCAGTTCATTCCCGCCGACACTCTGATGATGGACGAGTACTGTCTGAAGTGTCATGCCGACGCCTATGCCCAGCATCAGCACAGCGCGCACCGCTTCAGCTCGTTCAACAATCCGATGTACTTCGCCTCGGTGAACGAGACGCGCGAATTCGCGATGAAACGTGACGGCAATGTGAAGGCGTCGCGGTGGTGTGCCGGCTGTCACGACCCCGCCCCGTTTTTCAGCGGCCAGTTCGACGATCCCAAGTACGACATCGTCAATCATCCGACCGCGAAGGCGGGAATCACCTGCACCGTTTGCCATGCGATCACCAGTCTCAACAGCACGGAATGGAACGACCAGTACAGCACTCGCGGCAACGCCGACTTCACCATTGACGAACCGATTCATTATCCGTTCGCCAAAAGTGAAAACGCGGTCCTGCAATGGATCAACAATCAGCTCGTGAAGGCGAAGCCGACGTTTCACAAACAGACGTTCCTCAAACCTCTGCACAAGACGTCGGAGTTCTGCTCGGCCTGCCACAAGGTGCATCTGCCGTACGAACTCAATCACTACAAAGAATTCCTGCGGGGGCAGGACCATTACAATTCCTTCCTGCTCTCGGGGGTCAGCGGGGGGAATGCGCGGTCGTTCTACTATCCCGAGAAGGCACGCGAAAACTGTGCCGAGTGTCACATGCCGATCAAGGAATCGGGCGACTTTGGGGCACGGGACTTCGCAAACGACGGCAAACTCAGCATCCACAATCACCTGTTTCCCGCCGCGAACACCGCTCTGCCGCACGTTCGTGGGGACGATGACGCGACGATCGCCGCCCATCAGGCGTTCCTGAAAGACATCGTGCGGGTCGATTTGTTCGGGGTGAAAGAGGAGGGCAAAATCGACGGCGCGCTGTCGGCTCCGTTGCGACCGGAACTGCCCACTCTCAAGCCGGGACACACCTACCTGCTGGAAACCGTGCTGCGGACCCTGAAAGTCGGCCACTTATTCTCGCAGGGAACGGTCGATTCGAACGAGATCTGGGTGGAAGTCACCGTCAAAAGTGGCGACAAGGTCATCGGCCGAAATGGCGCGATCGACGACGAAGGGTCGGTCGACGCCTGGTCGCACTTCATCAACGTATTCATGCTCGATCGGCACGGGAATCGAATCGATCGGCGGAATCCGCAAGACATCTTCACGCCGCTCTACAACAAGCAGATTCCCCCCGGCGCGGCGCAGATCGTGCATTTTGAACTGGCGTTGCCGGACAAACTCGACGCGCCCGTCACCGTCGAAGTGAAACTGCAGTACCGCAAGTTCGACCGGATCTACATGGATTTTGTTGGCAGAAATTTGAAGGAGGGGGGGCCGACGCTCCCCAACCACAAACCGGGCGAACCGTGGAAGAACACCCTTCCCGTGACCACGATTGCCAGCGATACAGTCACGTTCCCGGTCGAGGGAGTCGTCGCCGAGATTCCCGAACAGAAGTCGAAAATCGCCGAGAAGGATTTGTGGCAGCGCTGGAATGACTACGGCATTGGCCTGCTGCTCGAAGGATCGGCCCCCGGTTCTGGTGGGGGCAAGGCGGAACTGCTCCAAGCCGAGCAGGCGTTTCAGGAGGTCGAGAAACTCGGTCGGTACGATGGGCCGGTCAATCTGGCTCGCGTCTATTCGACCGAGGGGCGAATTGACGAGGCGGTCGACGCGCTGCACCGCGCGGGGGAATTCAAGAATCCCAGCGCTCCCTCCTGGACGGTCGCGTGGTTCAGCGGGGTGATCAACAAGCAGCAGGGATACCTCGACAAGGCGATCGAAAACTTCCGCAGCGTGCTGTCGGACCAGACCGAAGAACGGCGCAGTCGGCGGTTGCATTTCGAGCGGGATTTTGTCGTTCGCAATGAACTGGGCCAGACTCTGTACGAACTCGCGAAGCAGGTCCGCGATGACGAGAACGAGCGGCGGAGGTTGCTGGGGGAAGCGGTCACCGAGTTTGAGACGGTGCTGTATTACGATTCCGAAGATGTGATGGCACATTACAACCTGGCCCGGCTGTACACCGAGCTGGAGAATGAGCCCAAAGCCGAGCTGCACCGCAAAATGCACCTGCGGTACAAGCCCGACGACAACGCACAGGAACTGGCGGTCAATGCCGCCCGACTCAAGTACCCGGCGGCGAATGTCGCTTCGGAACCCCTGGTGATCTACCCGTTGAATCGTCCGGGGGCACCGGGACTCCCTGCGGAATTCTCGCGTCAGAAAGCGGATGACCCCGCTGTCCCAAAACGAGCCGCCCAACCACTCCCCGCCCCCATCGACGCCGCCGCTGGAAAGGCCGGCCCCGAACCCAAAACCGGAGACGCGACATGATTGACAAGAGCAAACACAAGCCGGCGGCGTCGCAACCGGAGGTTCCCGCGGATGATTCGATCATCGGGCGGATGTTTCGAAAGTCACTGATCGCATTTGGTGCGATACTCGTGGCGCTCTTGGTCTTCTACTGGTTTGACAAGAAGGCGGAAGACAAGCCGATCGACCAGCAGACCGAACTTTCACCTGCCGAAAAGCGGAAAGAGGTGGCGGTGGAACTGCCCAAAGTGCCGTTGGTTGACATGACCGAATCCGCCGGCATTCGGTTTGTCCACGAGAATGGTGCCCGGGGAGAGAAGCTGCTCCCGGAATCGATGGGTGGCGGGTGCGCGATCATCGATTACAACAACGACGGCCGTCCCGACATTCTATTCGTCAATTCACGGAAGTGGCGGGAAGAAGTCTCTCCGGCGAGCGCGCCGGCGACCATGGCGCTGTACCGCAATGACGGCGATTGGAAATTCACCGATGTCTCCGCCGACGCCGGGCTGGCCGTCTCATTCTACGGCCAGGGAGTCGCGGTGGGAGATTATGACAACGACGGGTGGAGCGATCTGTTCATCACCGCGGTCGGTTACAACCACCTGTATCACAACGAACAGGGGAAGTTCGTGGATGTCACCGCGACGGCGGGTGTCGCGGGGGGCGAAACCGAGTGGAGTACCAGCAGCGGATTCTTCGATTACGATCGCGATGGCGATCTCGATTTGTTCGTCGCCAATTACATTCGCTGGTCGCCGGAAATCGATCGTGATCTGCGTTGCACACTCGACNCTGCGTTGCACACTCGACGGCCCGCTGCGGGCGTACTGCCGGCCGCAGGCGTTCGACGGAACGTTTCCCTATTTGTATCGCAACGATGGCGATGGCAAGTTCACAGACGTTTCCGCGGAAGCGGGAGTGCAGGCTCGCAATGTGAACACGCAGATCCCCTCGGCGAAGTCGCTCGGGATCGTTTTCGTCGACGCCGACGGTGATGGCAACCTGGACATTGTCGTCGCCAACGACACCGTTCAGAACTTTCTGTTCCACAATTTGGGGAATGGAAAATTCGAAGAGATTGGAGTCGAGCGGGGGATTGGCGTCGACAACTCGGGGAATGCCCGGGGAGCGATGGGCTGCGACGCCGGCTGGTTCCGCAACGACGAAACGCTGGCGGTCGTGATTGGAAACTTCGCGAACGAGATGACGGCGCTCTATTGCACAAAAAAGAGCGCGATGATGTTCAGCGACGATGCGGTGGCGACAGGTCTGGGGCCGCCGTCGCGCATCTGGCTCAAGTTCGGGGTCTGCTTTCTCGACGTCGATCTCGATTCGCGAACCGACCTGCTGGTCGCCAACGGACACCTGGAAAACGACATCAGCAAGGTGCAGAAGAGTCAGCAATACCAGCAGCCGCCGCAACTTTATTGGAACACCGGTTCCCGGCGGGGAAGTGAATTCACCAAGCTGGACGTCAATCTGACGGGAAGCGATTTTGTGAAGCCGATGGTCGGTCGCGGGGCGACGTACGCCGACTTTGATGGCGATGGCGACCTGGATCTGTTGCTGACAGCGACCGGTGAAGCCCCCCGGCTCCTCAAGAACGATCAGCAACTGGGCCATCACTGGTTACGGGTAAAGCTGGTGGGAAATGGCAAGTCGACCAATCGTGACGCCATCGGTTCCCTCGTGACGCTGACTCAACAGGGAGGTACACAGCGTCGGCTGGTTTCACCCACGCGGAGCTACCTGTCGCAGGCGGAATCGGTCGCCACTTTTGGGTTGGGGGCCGATGAAACAGTGACGTCGTTGACCATCCGCTGGCCCGACGGAAAGACCCAGGAGGTGACGGTCGAGGGGATCGATCGGCAAATGACGGTCGAACAGTAGAGTCAATCGGCCAACCAGTAGCGAACGATGCACCAGATCGCCCGAAAACCATCGCGCCATCCGATCTTCTTTCCTTCGGCGTAGGTGCGACCGGAGTAACTGATGGCGATTTCAAAAATCCGCAGTTTGCGGCGGGCGATTTTGGCCGTCACTTCCGGCTCGAAGCCAAACCGGTTTTGCTTGAATGTCGGTGCGAGTTCATCAATCACGCTTCGACGGAAGACCTTGTAACAAGTCTCCATATCGGTGAGATTCAGGTTGGTAAAGCAATTCGACAGCGTTGTGAGGAACTTGTTCCCAAGGTAGTGCCAGAAGTAGAGTACGCGGTGTGGCCCCCCTCCCTGAAACCGGCTGCCATAGACCACATCCGCCTTGTTCTCGATGATCGGCTGCATCAAGTGCATGTATTCCGCCGGATCGTATTCGAGATCTGCGTCCTGAATGATGATGATATCGCCTCTCGCACGCTGAAACCCCGTCCGCAAGGCGGCCCCTTTTCCCCGATTCTGTTCGTGGTGCTCAATATCAAAGCTGTTCTGGTCGTCCCGCAACTCCGCCGCCAATTCGGTCATGACCTTTAGGGACCCGTCGCGACTGCAATCGTCGACCAGAATCACCTGCTTGGGAATCGTAATCGCGGTGATTCGGCTGAGTATGACCCGAAGATTCTTCTCCTCGTTGTAGACCGGCACGACGACCGACAACACGAATCCTGGCGGCAACGGATAGAGCCCGAGTTGCCGACAGACATTGTCGCCGAGCAGTTCACGGACAGTTCGCAACCATTCCGCTGACATCGGAGCGGGTACGCGAGATGTCGTTGTGCCGGACTGGTCGACTGACGGGGTCATTGGTGTGATTGTCCTGTGTGCATGAGGCTGGGTCAGAGCGGTGGAAACGACACGAATCCGATGTTACACGAATCAAACTCCGTTGACGAACGGGTGAAATCCGGGGGATGTTTTCCACGATATGCGGGACCGTGTGGATTACCGCAACGTCTCCAGCACCCGCATCCGCATCGCCCGCAGTGCCGGCAGTAACCCGCCGATCAACCCCATCACCAGCGCCAGCACCAGCCCCCCCGCGAGGACTTCCTGCGAGACGACGAATTGCAGCACCACCAGCTTTGCCGCCCCCGGGCCACTCCCCACCGTGCTTTTCGCCGTCCAGCCATCCACCAGCATTCCCACCACACAGCCGGCGATCCCACCCACCAGCGCCAGAATCATCGACTCCAGCAGGAACGAAATCAGAACGTGCCCCCGCGCGTATCCCAGAATTCGCAACACGCCAATATCTTTGATTCGCTGACTGATGGCGGCGAACATCGTGTTCATCACTCCGAAGATTCCCCCGACCGCCATGATCGCCGCCACAAGCAAAACGGCGTACAGCAACACCCGGCTGGTCGCTTGCAGGTTGACGAAGTACTCCTCTTCTGTCATCGCGGTGAGCGCGACTTCCTTGGAATCCTTCAACCTTTCCGCGAGCTTTTCTGCCTTATCAATTTCCGTGGCTCGCACGACAAACGACGAATAGACATCCTTCCCAAATCGCTCGGCGACAATCTGCCGTTTGGCCCAGACTTCTGAGTCGTAGGTCGACCCGGTGGAATCGAGAATCCCCACGATCTTCCACAGCCGGTCGGCCATGAAAAACGTTTCTCCCACATCCAGCGGACTTTGTTTAGGACTGCTCATCCCCAATTCCCCGGCGATGCCATTTCCCACAACGGCCTGAACATAGGCCCCCCCGGGAACGTCGGGACTTGTCGCCTCCTCCACGCCAGCCGCGGAAAACCAGAGGCCCCCGGGTTTCAAACGCAGGTTGTGAACGGTCGACGTGATGAGCGGATCTTCCAGCCCACGCACCTGCACAAACGCCCGACGCGGCTTCTCTCCCGGCCCCACCGGCACGTCCTGATTGGCGATCACATAGACTTCCTTGCTCGCCAGTCGCTGTCCCTCCGCAGTGACGGCGATTCCCTCGGTCCGTTCCACATTGGTGACCTCCGTCAGGGCGAGATTGCTGAACCCTTCGTCGTTGGCACCGCCGGAGAAGACAACCACGTTACCCGGCTGCCCGCTGTTGGCTGTCAATGCGATCATGCCGTTGACGAACGCCATCATCATGGTCATCAGCCCGACCACCAGAATGAAGGCGATGACCATCATCAGCGACGTCCGCCAGCGGACGATCAGATTGCGGACGTTGTACGCCAGCGGCACTTTGCCGACGAGCAGCAGTAACACGATCAGCGCGATCAACCCCACCAGCGTGCCGTACAGGGCGGGGAATTGCGCAATCCGCGCGAGATCAAAGCGATTGATGGCGGCGAGCATGTCAGGTCACTTTCGCAAAAACGTCCGCCACGCGAACACCGCGCGCCGACCAGGCTGGCAGGATGCTTCCCAGAAACGCGGTCACTCCACCGATTCCCAAACCCCAGAACAGGGCCGCTTGAGGAATAAAGAACCGGTCAAACCACGCGATGGGAATCGGAATCCCCCCCACGAATTTGTTCACGAACAGGATGGTGAAGCCGGCGCTGATCAAACCTGAGACCATGCCAATCAGCATCGCCTCCCCGAGGATCAGAAACATCACCTGTCCGGGACGGAACCCCAGCACCTTCAGGACCGCGATCTCCTGATGGCGTTCCCGCACGC
>JAPLOC010000550.1:10104-14059 GCA_026692825.1 Planctomycetota bacterium
GCGTCACGAGAATCGCGGGTGACAACAGCCAGCGCATTCCCCAGAAGATGTCTTTCCACGACGCCAGAAACGTCGAGACCGCCGACCCGCCCGACTCACACCGCACCGCCGGTGTTGTGTACAGCGGGGAATTGACGATCTGGGCCGCCAGCCGTTCGTAATCCTGCCTGTTTTTCACTTTCAGCATCTCGAACGCGATCGGGGCGACACCACTCGCGAGTTTCGTTTTGTTCTTCGCGTCGTACTCATCGATCCCCTGGAACAGATACTCGATGTTCATGATCGAGGTCTGTCCATACCGCTGCGCCGACTTCGGAAAGGTGTCGACGATTTCGAATTCGAGGTTAAGCCCCTTGAACGTCAGGCCATTCACGGTGATCCGCCCGCCAACCTCCTTGTTCATCAATTTGAGCTGCTCGTGCCCCATGATGATCCCGTTCGGCTGTTTCCTCATCTTTTCGATGGCCGCGTTCAGCCGCGCGGTGTCCGCCGTTCCCAACTGATCAAGATCGTCGAGCATCGTCGGGGCTTTCTCTGGTTCGCAGGCGATGAGAAACAGAAAGTTCTCGCGACTGCTTTTCGTCGGATCGAGCGTCCCGCCGTAAAAGGCCCACGTCATGTAGTCGTCTGGCACGACATCATCCGGACCACGGGCCGCCCCCCGCCGCATCGATTCC
Source organism: Planctomycetota bacterium (assembly GCA_026692825.1). Lineage (GTDB taxonomy): Bacteria > Planctomycetota > Planctomycetia > Planctomycetales > Planctomycetaceae > UBA10511. The sequence continues at coordinate 10,782 of JAPLOC010000550.1, forward strand.
ATGTACGACCTGGGCAATCGCCCCTGGGCGTTGTTTTTGTCGCTGATCAGGATCTTGAAATCATTCGCCTTGTCGGCTGTCTGGGTGTCGATGAAATCCAGGACCGACCAGACCGACGTGACCGCCAGCACCAGGACCATCGTACCGAGCGCGGTCAGCACCGTGCGCAGCACATTCCGTCGCAGGTTCTTGATGATCAAACGCGTCAACTGAAACATCGTCGCTTCCTTCGAAAAGTGAAGGGGAGAGAGACTCCGCGCGGTGGAGAACTCGACATGGAACCCGGGGCGGGCAGTTCAGGAGGCGGTTGCCTTCGACCGCCGCTCTTCGTGTACGAGCTTCCCTTTTTCCAGATGCAGCGTGCGTCCAGCCCGCTCAGCCGCTTTGGGATCGTGCGTCACCATGATGATGGTCTTCTGCAATTCACGTTGCAGTTCCCCCATCAGGTGCAGAATGTCGTCGGCCGATTTGGCGTCGAGATCGCCCGTCGGTTCATCCGCGACAATCAGCGTGGGATCGGTGACGATCGCACGGGCGATTCCCACCCGCTGCTGCTGACCGCCGGAGAGTTGTCCCGGGCGATGATGCAGCCGATCGGAGAGCCCGACCAGATCGAGCGCCGTCAACACCCGCTGTTTCCGCTCGGCGGCCGACATCGAGAGGAGCAGCAATGGCAACTCGACGTTTTCGTACGCCGTCAAGACCGCCAGCAGGTGGTAGAACTGGAAGATGAAGCCGACGTTCCGCGTCCGCCACGTCGCCAGTTGCGACTCGCTCATCTTGGAAATCAGGTCGGAACCGATCCAGACTTCGCCGGAACTGGGAGTGTCGAGTCCCGCGATCAGATTGAGGAGCGTGGTCTTGCCCGAGCCCGAGGGGCCCATCAGCGCCAGAAACTCTCCATTCGGGACAGAAAGGCTCAGCCCCTGCAGCACGTCGACCCGTTCCGATCCCCGGGTGAAGTACTTGTGGACTCCGTTCACGCGAACAATCGCTTCCGCTTCAGCCATGGGTCGTACTTTCAGTTCTGCAACACCGGTGGTGCCTGTTTCAAACCGTCGATCAATTCGCTGACTGCTTGACAGACGGCGGCGGCTGCCGCTCCTTCAGCGTGTTCGTGCGACAGGTTGTGTTGGATTCGTCCGCAAAGTTCCCTCAACGTGTTCAATTCATCATCCGAAAGTCCCGCTCGCGCCCGCGACCGGACACGGTGAGCGCATTCCACCATCCGCGTCCAGACGTCCTCCGCCTTTTGCGTCACCAGAATGTTCTTCTTGCGACGATCCTGCGTACTGTTCACTCGTTCCAGCCAACCGTCCCGCTCCATGCGTTCGAGAACCCCCACAAGAGTCGGGGCTTCAATCCCCAACCGCTCGGCGATCTCGGTCTGAGTTGTCATCCCGAGCGCCACGCACGCCAGCACCTCCCATTGACGGAACGTGATCCCTTCGCGCGCGAGCTCGGCGTTCATGTCGCGACGCAACGCGTGCGAGGCGGCACAAATCCAAAACCCGATCCCGTTCTCGAAGTCAAATTCCAGCACGAACGCGCTCCCTTCCCGTTTTGGTTAGCAGGCTAACATTCGGCCGGAAATCATAGTCACCGGCCGGAGGGATGCAAGGGGGATATTTTTCCAGTAGCCTTGAATTGGCCGTAACCAAAACAGGCACCCTGTCACCGGAAATGGTAGGGAGTCTCCGGCGACAAATGCGACGCTGTGGCACTCAAGCTGGGGGGACAGAGTCCCCCCCATCTCCGGCGGCAATGTGCCACCAACGTATCTGGTGGCGACCCATCCTAGCCGGCCTGCGGCACCCCGGGCGGCGTCTCCAGGATCGCCGACACAATCTGACCTGGCTGGCCATCGAGAATCGTTCCCAATCCTGTCGGTCTCGGAAACGCGATTTTCGTCGCGTCGAGTCCGAACAGGTAAAACAGCGTCGCATGGTAATCGTAATGATTCACCACGTTCTCAACCGCCTTGTGTCCGAACTCGTCCGTCGCCCCATGCACACAGCCCCGATTGATTCCTCCCCCCGCCAGCCACATGCTGAAGCCATACGTGTTGTGATCGCGGCCGATGTTCTTTTCGTTCTGAACCACCGGCAAACGACCCATTTCCCCGCCCCAGTGAACCAGCGTGCTGTCGAGCAGGCCGCGCTGTTTCAGATCCTTGATCAATGCCGACGTGGGACGATCGGTTCGCGCGCAGACGTCGGGAAGCCCGGTCACGATCCCGCCGTGATGGTCCCAGGTCTGGTTTCCCGTGCAGATCTCGACGAATCGCACCCCCCGCTCGATCAGTCGCCGGGCAATCAGGCAACGGGTTCCAAACTCGCGGGTCTTGGGGTTATCGAGTCCGTACAGCTTCTGCGTCGCTTCCGTTTCCTGAGACAGTTCCAGCGCCTCGCGGGCCGAAGTCTGCATGCGGGCCGCCAGTTCAAAACTCGAAATCCGGGCCGCGAGATCATGCTCTCCCGGATGCTGCGCCAGATGTTCCCGATTCAGATTCTCCAGCAGTCCGAGGAACCGCCGCTGAGCCCCCTCGGGCGATTGCCGGGGAGGATCGAGATTCAGAATCCGTGGCTCCTGCGGCCGGATCACCGTCCCCTGGTACAGCGACGGCAACCAGCCGTTATGCCAGTTTTCCACCCCCAAGACCGGCAGTCCACCGGGATCGGTCAGCACCAGATACGCCGGCAGATTCTGGTTTTCGGTCCCCAGGCCATACGTTAGCCACGAACCCAGGGCGGGCCGCCCCGCTGTCGGTCGGCCACCGTTCAAAGCATAGATCGACTGTCCGTGGTTGTTCACTCCCGTGTGCATCGAACGGATCAGCGTGATGTCGTCGCACACCTCGGCAAGACCGGGAAGCAGCTCGCTCAGTTCCATCCCGCATTGGCCGTGCTTCGCGAACTTCCACGGCCCGTAAAACAGCTTCGGACTCGACTCGGCGGCGTTGTCGTACTTGATTTCGCCCGGGAAATTCTCCCCCGAATGCTTCTGCAACTCCGGTTTGTTGTCGAACAAATCGAGATGACTCGGCCCCCCCTGCATGAAGAACGAGATCATCGCGTTCGCCTGCGGCGGTGCCAGTGCCGCTTTGGGAGCCAGCGTGAACGACTTCGGCACATCGACCGGCTTGGGAGGTTCGCCCCGCGTCTGTTCCTGCGCCAACAGCCACGCAAGTGCGACCGATCCCATCCCCATCGCCTGCGTCGCCAAAAAGTGACGTCGATTGCCAATCATCGGTGACATCGCAGGCTCGCTTGGTTCGT
>JAPLOC010000551.1:0-837 GCA_026692825.1 Planctomycetota bacterium
TCTGGCGACATCCACCCAGGATCTTGAGCAGTTGATGGAACATCAGCGGTTCCGTAAAGATCTTTACGGAACCGCTGATGTTCCATCAACTGCTCAAGATCCTGGGTGGATGTCGCCAGAATCCGCACGTCGGCGACCTGGGTCTCGCCCCCCCCCACGCGCTCAAATTGGCTGTCGTCCAGAAACCGCAACAGTCGCGCCTGAGCGTCTTGTGACAGCTCCCCCACTTCGTCGATCAGTAGGATGCCTCCCGCCGCCTGTTCCACCTTTCCAATGCGACGCCGGTCGGCTCCCGGGTAGGCCCCCGCCTCATGACCAAACAGCTCGCCATCAATGTGCTGAGGAGTACGCCCCGCGCAGTTCACCAGCAGGAATGGCCCGCCACGACGCTCACTGTGCTGATAAATCGCCCGGGCCGCGAGTTCCTTGCCAGTGCCGACTTCGCCCAACAGCAGGACGCATCCTTCCTGTCCCGCCACCCGTCCAATCTGCTTGAACACCAAACGCATCGCGGCACTGGAGCCCACCAGCAGATCCGCCCGCTCCGACACCGGCCCCCCCTCTGCCATGATCGCGGGGCGACGCATGACCCGCGCCACCTCCGCGCCCTGATTCACGATTTCCCGCAGGTGCCCCGCGTCGAGTGGTTTGACCAGATAGTCGTACGCACCGCGGCGCATCGCTTCAATCGCCGTTTCCGCAGTCCCGTGTCCGGTGATGAAAATCACCACACATTTCGGGTCAATCGATCGCAGTTGATCGAAGACCTTCAGTCCGTCGGCGTTACCCAGGCGGATATCGAGAAGAATCACATCGGGAGACTCGTCGCGCAGTTGG
>JAPLOC010000551.1:892-6259 GCA_026692825.1 Planctomycetota bacterium
GTTATCTCGTCCTGCGCGAACACCTGCTGGACACTGAACCGAATTCCCGGCTCGTCATCAACAATCAGCAACTTAAACATTTGACGTCTCCTGAGAGTTCAGTCTTTTTTGGGTGGAGTCGCTCGTGAATGTCTCAATGACACAAGGCAATCGCACGACGAAACAGGCCCCACGCTCCACGCGGTTGGTGGCTCGCAACTCACCGCCGTGTTCCTCTACGATCCGACGACTCACAGCCAGCCCCAGCCCAGTGCCCCGTTCCTTGGTCGTGACGAACGGTTCGAATAAGTGGTCCAGGACTTCGTCGGGAATTCCCTCACCGTTGTCCAGAACCTCGACTCGGCAATACAGGACTTCGTCCTCAGCCTGGGATTCGCATGCCGGTGGGTGGAGTGCCACGCTCAGGTTTCCCCCGCCCGGCATCGCTTCGATTCCGTTCGACCAGAACCTGCTGCAATTGACTGGGGTCACCGTCAATCAAAATGGGCTGTGGCGCGGCGGCGTAGTCGATCGTGACGTTTTGCTGTACCGCGCGGGCATGGACCAGATTCCCCACGCGTCGCACCGTGTCACGCAGGTCGTGCTGCACGCGACGCTGCTGGGGCGGGCGGGCGAAGTCGAGCAGACTCTGAATCGTCCGCTCCATCCGCTCAATTTCATCAAGAATGACTTGAAATTGACGTCCTTTGTCCCCCGAGAGGTTTTCGACGGGCGCGTGGGCCGAGCTTGGCGTGGGGCGACCGCCCTGGGGAAATCCGGTCTGGACCAACAGCTTCACGGAGGTGAGGGGATTTCGCAATTCATGCGCCACGCCGGCCGCCAGTTGCCCTACCGCCGCCAGTCGCTCGTTTCGCAACACCTCTCGTCGCGCCAGGTTGAGTTCGGTGACCGTCGATTGCAGACGCTCCTGAACACGGGACACTTGCTGATCCAGCGACTCCAGATCCGCCGGATCCGCCGACGAGACTTCCAGCCGACCCATGTCGGCATCAAACCCCTCCAGCCGGACGGTGATTCGCGAAATCTGCTTTCGCAAACGGGACGCCGCCCGATACCCCAGCCAGACTCCCAACACCGGCCCCGCGATATTGAGTACCTGGCGAATGGTCAGCACCAATTGGATGTAATGGCGAAATTCCGCCTGCCGTTGCTGAATCACCAGGTCATTCGACTCGATAAACGTGTGACAGTCGGTTGAAATCGCCGATACCAGACGAGCCAGTCGGCTCCTGCCGTCACTGGATCGATCCATCGCTTCCGCAATCCCTTGAAACGCCTGATAATTCGCTTCGATTCGCGACAGCAAACTCTCATCCTGAGGCGTGACCAGAGCGCGCATTCTGGTCGTCGCACTGGAAAAATCGACTTGGGGTGTCGTTTCCGAAGTGGGTTCGCTGGGGTCAATCAACCCGAGTTTCTGCTGGTACGCCTGCCAGACCGCCTGCTGCATGTCGTTGGCGGCATCGACCGCCGCCACATTGCGGGTCAGCAGATCCTGATACGCGTTGTCCTGCCAGGCCATGAAAATCGTGGTCGATGTGCTGACGACGAGCCACAAGCCGCCCACAAGCAGCGTCGGACCCAGCACTTCTCTCCAAACCGGCCACTTCATCGAAAAAGACGTTCCCACTCGGCAGAACTACGGGTTTCGGGACTCGACAGACTGAATCCCCGCAACAATCGTCCATGGTATCGGTCGCAATGGTGATGTTCCATGCGAACTTCGGTTTTCTTCGACCGCGAAATCCAGTAATGGGCCGGGACCGGGAAAAATCCCTTTCAGAAAGGAAAAAAACACCATTGACAAAGCGGCAAACTTGCCATTCCGTCCGACAGGTCTGGCCTCGCGACTTCAATTCGCGGATACTGAGTCCCCTTCGAATTGCCTCTCCTGGAGTGACGAATGCCCCCTCTCACCACCGGCGAACGGATGACGTTCGTCAAAACAAAAATCGTCGCGACCATTGGCCCCGCGGTTCAAACGGTCGAAAAACTCACCCAACTCGTCGCGGCGGGGGTCGATGTCTTCCGCCTCAATTTCGCCCACGGCCAGCACGACTGGCTGTCTAAGATGCTGGCGAATATCCGCGAAGTCTCCCGAACTCTGGGACGGCCGGTTGGGGTTCTGGGGGATCTTTCCGGACCGAAAATCCGCCTCGAGGAAATTCCCGGTGGGGTCGCGAGTTGCGTGATGGGGGAACAGTTCATCTTCGCACGCGAACCCGACCTGGCCGATCCGAAGGTCTTCACCTGCACCTACGACCGACTGATCGACGACCTGCGGGTGAATGACCGGGTTCTGCTGGCCGACGGCACCGTCGGACTGCGGGTTGTCGAGCGAACAGACGATCGGGTGATCTGTGTCGTGGAACAGCCGGGCGAGGTCCGCAGCCGCCAGGGGGTGAACCTCCCCGGTGCCGTCCTCAGCACCCCCAGCCTCACCGAAAAAGACCGCGACGACCTGAAATGGGCATTGGCCAATGGCGTCGACTTCATCAGCCTGTCATTCGTGCGGTCGGCTGACGACCTTCGGCTGTTGCGCGCGGAGATCGCCGCGTTCGGGCCGAAATACGAACCGCAAATCGTCGCGAAAATCGAAAAACTCGAAGCGGTCAACGACCTTGACCAGATTCTGGAGCAGACCGATGTGGTCATGGTCGCCCGGGGGGACCTCGGGGTCGAGGTCGATCTCGCCCAAGTCCCGATGATTCAAAAGCGAATCATTCGCCTGTGCAACCAGCACCGCGTCCCGGTGATCACAGCAACACAGATGCTGGAGAGCATGACGCACTGCAACCGCCCCACGCGAGCCGAAGCGACCGACGTCGCGAACGCGGTTCTCGATGGAACCGATGCCGTGATGCTCTCGGGAGAGACAGCGGTGGGAGACTACCCGGTCGAAGCGGTCGGAACGATGAACCGCATCGCTCATGAGGCGGAACGGGTATTATCCCCCGCACGAGGCAACGACCCGTTCAGTCAGTTGCGATCGCGGGCGATGGCGGTGACCGAAGCGGTCACCGTCGGGGCCGTGCGGGCCGCCGAGCATTTGACGGCCGACCTGATTGTGGTGGTGACGAAAACGGGCAAGACCGCGCTCGCCATCTCCCGGCAACGGAGTCAGACTCCCGTGTTGTCTCTGACTTCGTCGGAAGAAACCGCGCGACGCCTGTCCCTCTACTGGGGCATCACCCCGCTTTGCACTCCCATCAGTCAGGCGACACCTCCCGAGATCCTGAAGTTCGTCGTCGACTGGGGGAAACGGGAAGGAGTGTTGCGTTCGGGGGCGAAGATCATTCTGATCGCGTCGTCGGGGACTTCGACCGTCGGACATGATGTGATGCTGGTTCACTCCGTCCCCTGATGGGAATTCGCCCGGCAAACTCGCAGCACATTCTCACCCAGAATCTGGCGGATCTCTTCCTCGCGATAGCCGCGTTGCACAAGCCCGACCGTCAATAGCGGCCAGTTGGTCCACGCGAGACTCGCCGCACGCGGCCAGACACCCCCCAGGGCTCCCTCCGGCCAGAGCGCTTCATAGCGCGTGCGGGTTCGACCACGACTGGGAATCCCCTTGGCCGACTCGGCGGCATGTTGAGACGTGTGCGCGACATCGGTGCCAATCGCGACATGGTCGACGCCGAATCGTTTGACCGCGTAGTCGATATGGTCCAGAACGGCGGCCAGATCGCCCGTCCCTCCCAGGAACGGCGCGATCCAGCAAATTCCGATCAACCCGCCGGTGTCGCAGATCGCCCGGATCACTTCGTCGGGTTTCGCGCGAATGTGGTCCCTCAATCCCGCGCAGACCGTGTGACTGGCGACCATCGGTTTGGTCGAGGCCCGCGCCGCCTCCAGGCTGGTCCGCCATCCACTGTGTGCCACGTCGACAATCACCCCGACTCGATTCATCTCGGCGATCGCGGCGCGTCCAAAATCGCTGAGGCCGCCGTTCGCTGTTTCGGCACAACCATCTCCCAATACGTTCCGTCGATTGTACGTCACGTGCATCATGCGGATGCCAAGCTGGAAAAACAGTCGCACGTACGAGAGTTCTTCCTCAACGCTCACCCAGGTTTGCGGCAAAGGGACCCCATTGCCGGTGAGGTAGAGACAGTGTTTGCCCGCCTTGTGGGCCGCGATGACGTCGTCGGGATGCGTCGCGCGGACCAGTGTGCCGCGCAGGCGGTCGGCAAGGTAGGTGAATCGCGCCAGACGCTTCATCAACCGGAGCGGATCCTGACCTTCCTCACCAGCATTTTGAAAGATCGCGGTCACCCCCGCACAGCGCATCGCCTCGGCGAACTCGTCGCGTTCCGCCGGGGAGTCGGCGGCCCGCGTCATACTGAGTTCTTCCTGCAAATCCTGTACTTCCGCGTCTGACGCTCCCGCCTCGATCAGGGCCTTGACGCGCGCTGTGTCGAGTGCGGCCCGCGGGGCGAATCCGTAGGAGTCGAAGACCAGGGCGTCCCGGTGGATCGCGAGTCCACGGTCCAGGTCGGCGCGTGTCGGCTTGAGGACATCCAGCCCCGCGTCACGCGCTCGCGCGATCACGGGATTGTCTGTATACAGGAGCGGGGCACGAACGCTCGGCGTTTCTGGATCAGCGGCGTTCGCGCGCGTCGTCCCGAAACCCGCTGTGACGGTCGCGGCCACCGCAAGAAACTCGCGTCGTGAAACGGAGGCCACTTTGGGGGCCAAATTGAAAATGGGAATTCGTCGGCGAATCAAAAGGTATCGCAAGGTGGTATCCACTCGCTCCTCGATTTCGCCGCTGTTCCTGAGGACCTCTAGGGAACCGACTTTGGCAATGTTTCGATGAGCCCAATCACGGCCCATGCGGTCCCCCAGTAATGGTAGATTTCGTCGCGAGCTTTCAGGCGTTCCCGGTCCGTGGAATTCGTAATGTTTTTGGAGGGAGTCAACCACGAACCATCATTTTCTTGTGATGCCAGCGGCCACCTGCGTGCGTCGAGAACCCCCTCCGAATCGTTGTTCTGTCCAACTTTCGCCAAGACGTAAAGTGCCAAGCCGGTTGTTAGGGGGTCGCTGGCGACTCCTGCCTCCCACCCCCAGCCGCCACCGGGATTTCGTGCGTCCAGTAATTGCCGCCTAAGACGCGCAGCCTCGTCGGTCGTACCCAATTCGTGCTCAAGCAGCAACCGCGTTGCGAGCCATTCGCGATTTTCGGGATTGGGCGGCTGTCGCCGTAGATAGGCAACAGCCTTTTGAATCGTTGGAGAATGCTTGGACCCGGCGTTATCCCACCGGGCGATGGCAAGCGCGGCCCACATTGTTGTCGTCTGATTCGCTGTCGCCAACGACCAGCGGCGCATCGTGGCGAATTGGTTGCCTGGCGTCCAAGAA
>JAPLOC010000551.1:6276-11076 GCA_026692825.1 Planctomycetota bacterium
CCAATTGAATCTGTCGCATTAAGGCGACCTCGCCGTCTCGAAACTCGCGTTCACCGAGACCACCTCGTGCCGCCTTATCTCCCAGCAGCAATTGTCCCAACACGTCGAGGCCGCCCCCGGCTCGATCGACTGCGTACGGACCCCGCTCTGCGGTTTTCAGAATCAGTTCCTGATACGACTTCAAATCATCTTCAGTCAGCAATGGCTTCAATCTCGCAATCAATGCTTCTTCCGACTTAAAAGGTTCTTCAATCAACGGCTTGAGCTTTTCCTTCACTGTGTCGGGCAATATCGCGGCATCGACCTTTCCAAGGTCATAATTCTGAAGTCGGAACAGATTGCGATGGGAAAGGGAATCGTTCCGGGCCCATTCGTTCCATTCCATCAGTTTTTCTGTGTCGACAACGAGGCCGCGACCCTGCGCCGCCCGGTGAGCCCACAGCAAAAACGGTACATGGTGACAGGACATGCAGCCGCGTTCTTCCATCCAGGTCACTCCTTCCTTTTCGAGGTAGGAGAGACTCCGAGCCACCGACTCCCGAACCGCCTTGTCGCTCGTAGTAACGAATTCCTCTGCCAGACATACCGTGACCAGGCACCCCAGGGAACTAAGCGTCAGAAAGAACATTCGAAGCATCGAGAGACCTCGGCATTGAGTCCTGCGCGGTTGTCACTGAAATGTGATCCTACATCAGAACAATGCGAACGGCGCGCACCACGCAGGTCGGGAGTGCGGTCATTGGCACTATTCTCCACCGCCACCAGCGACCGCGTTCGCCGCGGGCGGCACCGTTTGCGTGGGCAGCGCCATCAGGCGTTTCGCTTCGTTTAGAACAAACCGCGCGTCTTGAAACGGCTCGTGGCCAATGTCTTGCCAACGGACGAGTCCCGCCGCGTCAACGAAGAACGTGCCGTGCAGTGGCTTGTTTTCAAAATCGTCGAACGCGCGAAACGCCTTGAAGGTCGTCAGTGTCGAGTCGCTGGTGAGTGGGAAGGGAAAATTGCCCTGTTTGTAGTTGTCGAGAGACTTTTTCAAGCCGGTGGCGTCGTCGGTGCTGATCGCGATCAGCGAGATTCCCGCCTTTTCAAATTCCGCCGTCAGGGGCGCGAACGCCTGCAACTGTTGAGCGCAGTGGAGGCACTCATATCCCAGATAGAAGATCACCACCGTGGGCTTGCCTCGGAGCAATGCGCTGGAACGGTCTCCCCCCGTCGCATCCTTGAGCGCCCATTCGGGAGCGACGTAGGGGTGATACCGATAGGGACCAATTGAATCCAATTCCGGACGAACGCCGACGTCGTTCGATGCCGGCTTGGGGGTTCTCCAGTCCGAGGGCATGCCCAGGGTCTGAACCATCGGGGTGAGGCGAACCTGAGCAAAGCAGTGAGTGGCCCGACACGAAAATCTATTCTTGCGACTGTCGACAGCGGCCCGCCCCGCCTGCAATGCCTTGTCCCGCTCTCCCAGAAGCAACTGGAGTTTCGCGAGATAGACCGCATCGACGCCTCCCGCATTCTGTAACTCTTCGTGAGCGACTTTGAAATCGCCGCGGGTGGCGGCCTGATGGCCGTGAATCTCCGCGATCGCCAGTTCGATCGGTCGGATCCGTCCTTCAAGCTGCCGTTTGCGGTTGTTCTCATCGTCCGAAAGCTGCGGAAGAGCCGGCATTTCCGGCCGCGGTTCGGCTCCATCGGGGAGTTTTACTTCCACCGGCTTAGGGAGTTCGAATTCCGCAAGTTTCGGTCGCAGGTTCGCGATTCGATCCTCAAGATCTTTCAGGACGGGGACGGCCCGGTCTCCTTCGCCCTTACGGACAAACGCCGATCCCAGGTGACGCAGACGTTTGATTTGTTCCCCTTCGTCATCCGTCGGTTCCAGATACGGAGTGTCGGCCAGAGTGATCAGTTCGTCCCACAGCTCAAACAGAGCGAGTGTCTCGAACAGCCGCTGTCGGCTGAAAAACGCGCTCTTGCCACCTCCGAGCACATTGTGCCGGGGGTGCCGCGGAAGTTCTCCCAGGTTTTTCGCGAGGGAGATTCCGTCGCGTGCCCGCCCCAGGTAACCCAGGTTGCGGACCAGCCATTCGTTGTTGTGGGCGTAGTTATGAATCTCGTCAGGCAGCACTCGATCGCGAATCATGTATGCGTGGTCACAACGGGCGGACGCTTCCTGTTGCCAGACCGCGTCGTCGTAACGCTGAACCCGCGAATAAATATGTCCTGGCATGTGCCACATGTGGGCGATTCCGGGCGATCCCTGTCCACACAGCGCCGACGAATCGAGCGCCAGGTCGGACTTTTCATAGTCCCACAGATGAATGCGGTAGTGATGGCACGGGTGCAGTGGCTCGACCGCGATCACTTCCTTCAGCAGCGCGTCGACCGCCAAGTGACTGACCAGATTGCTGCCATGGCCGCGATTGAGCCACAGTTGCAGTCCCAACAGCGCCTTCGCCTCAATGTCGTTGGGGAATTTGTAAATGATCTTCTCGAGCGCTTTGGCGTAGGTCTCGTGCCGTTCTTTGTCTTTGCCCCGGTCGGCTTTGTAATATGCGTCGAGCGCGTCGATGTACATCACCTCGCGCTCCGAGATCCCCGGCTTCAACTTGATCGCCTGTTCAAGAAAGCCCTTGGCCCGCTTCTCGTTATTCGTGTTGGCCATCGCCATTCCCCAGAACGCGATCGCGCACTTCGGATCGAGCGCCGCTGCCTGCCGGAACGAACGCTCGGATTCGAGATACCAAAAGCCGTGCAATTGCCCGACCCCCTGGTTCACGAAAGACTGCGCATCGGGAACCGTGGTCGTCGCGGGGAAATTCACTCGCCCCGTCGTCCCCATCAGGTACGCCTTCTGCCGCGGACCTTCATCGAACGTCTCACCCATGTACGAATGGCCATGGAGCGTCGCGGGGGCCGGAGCAGCGGGCGGGGTTGCGGCCGGTTTATCGTCGGCCAATGCGACTCCCGCGAGCCACAACGCGACAACGCAGACCGCACCGTGAGAGGAAATGCGGCCAATGCCCCAGGCGGGGAAGATTCGCGGCGAGTGTTTCACAGGAAGGTTCCGTGTGGAATGAGACAAGATGTCTACAACCACGTTACCCCGCAGGTGGGGCCGTGTAAAGCAGTCGTCAAATTTCGGAAACGGTCGCGCTCGACGCAGTCATGCCCCTTGTCGGTCACGGGGTGCCACGCCGGGACCACCAGTTGAAATTGGCGGCAAAAAGGGAGTCGGCTTCAGCCGACTGAGGCGGACGACCGTCAAGCAACCGAGTTCGGTCGACGCGATCGCAACTCATCGAGCGAGTGAATCGACGACTCACCCTCAACCGGGGCGTTCTCCATACGGGCCGTGCTTGAACTCGTTGATTTCGTGAGATTCGAACTCGTCCAATCGTTGCCGGACGATCTCGACCATCAGCGGATGCAGCCCCAACGGCGGGCAGACGACGAATTCGACATCCGGAAACCGCTCGCCGAGCTGGTCGCGATGCGACTTCAGGTCGTCGACCACATGTGCCCCGGCGGAAAGAAAATAAGGGAGCATGCGCACGCGTGTGGCCCCGCGCTCAACGCATTTCGCCCCCCCGGTGGGAATGTCGGGCGTCGCCAATTCCAGGTACGCGGTTTCGATGATTTCGAACTGGCCATCTGGTGCGAGCAGGCTGGCGAGTCGCACAATGTCGGCGTTCGCTTCCGCGCGCCGGCTGCCGTGCGCGATCAAAAGCACTGCGTCGTGGGAGTGGATATCCGCAGGCGGTGGCGACGGAGGAGAATTCAGTTCAGAGGGGGTCATTTCGTGGTTTTTTTGTGGTCGAGTTTCGAACCCGGGTCACGGGAGGGCGAGGCTCCTGCCGAACCGCCGCTGTGCATTCGAGAGCAAAACGACGTTCTCCGGGGGGCACTCAACCCACGTTCTTTCGGAAGCCGCGCCTGGGCTTGCGGTGGTCCCAACGCGCGGATGGGGTGTCCACGACATCGGATTCAATTCGACAACACGGTTCGGATGGATGCCGAGCGCTGCCCTGCAGGCGGTGCTTGGCGGTTGATCACACAGCGGCGGCTTCTGAGGAATTTGCGTCAATGGTTGCCCGGAGTACGGTTTTCGCCATGCGGACACAAAGTGGCGGCTCGGCAGGAGCCTCGCGCTCCCATGGCATCATCAACCCGTGACCTCGGCAGCGGATCGGTCAAACCGCGACGACGGGGAGCGACAGCAGTTCGGGGGTCGCGATCGCCGGCTCGTTGTTCTCGGGGGCCAGCACCATGTCGACCAGGAAGTACAGCAACTGCCGCAAAGATTCGGGCTGAACCTCGTCAGCGAGCGCTTCGGCCCGAGCCCGAGATTTCTCGACCAGTGCCTCGGCCTTGTCGAACACGCCACACGCTTCGAACACCCGTCGCAATCGTCCCAGGCGCAATGCGGGGGGACCGTCGCCGCGCACGACTTGTTCAAGTTCCTGCCGTTGCGCGGGACTGGCGGCTTCAAACGCCAGAGCGAGCAGCAGAGTCGGTCGCAACGAAGCCGCGTCCTGGCCGGCGATCAGCTTGTTGTTGTTGTCTCCCTCCCAGTCTTTCAGATCATTCAGAATCTGAAAGCCGACCCCCAAGTGCCGACAGAAGGTGGGGACCATTTCGGCGTAGGCGTCAATCGGCCCCGCCATTCGCAGGCCGGCGAACAAGGCCGCCTCGAACGCCGGAGACGTCTTAAGGGCGTAGATCTGGAGCGCGTCGATCGGCTTCAAGGCGCGGCCCGGGGCGCTGTTCCACGCCATCTCCGCCCCTTGTCCATCGCACAGT
>JAPLOC010000551.1:11184-17227 GCA_026692825.1 Planctomycetota bacterium
GGCGGCGGCCATGCGGTCGGTGATGTCGGCGGCGATCTCGGCCCCAACTTCTCCCCGCGCCGAGGAAACCAGCCGATAGCCCAGACCGATGAGATGGTCACCAATGTTGATCGCCGACCCGATCCCATGCTTTCTGTGCAGGGTTTCCCGGCCGTATCGGTATTGGTCGTCGTCCTGAATGTCGTCATGAACGAGCGAAGCTTTGTGGAACGCCTCAATCGCCATCGCGACTTTACAGACCGAGTCGGGAAACACCGGGACCGAGTCGCCCGCGCCGGCCGAGATTGCCTTGCCTCCCGTGGCGGCATCGTAGGCGGCCAAGGTGATGAACGGTCGGAACCGCTTGCCGCCATGCGCCAGCCAGTCGTACGCCGCGGATTCGGTGATCGCGAGCGGGGACTCCAGGTCGGCGGGTGTCCCCTTGCTGCGCACACGTGGGAGCAATCGCTCAAAATGCTTCTCGAACAGTTCGTTCGACGCCCGCATCAGCGGAACGTAACTGACCGTCGGTTGAGACTGCGGTTCTTCATATTTCTCCAGCACGTCCCACACCCACGATTCATCGAGCGAGGTGTTCTTGCAGTCACCCGAGTGCAGAGGAATCGCGTACGACGGTACCCCCGCGATCAGAACCTTGTCGATCGCCTTTTCGAGTACGTTCAGACACGACACTCCCAAAATCGCGTCGATGTGACCCGACACGATGATCTTGAGTACGATTGGCGACCCTTCCGCCACCAGCACCTTGTACCCAAGCTGTTCGGCCCGCACTTTGTAGTCGGCGATCGAACACGCGCCGCACTTTTCGCAGTCGAGACCGAATTCGTCGTAATCGGCCGGGCAGCCTTCGGCATGTTTCAGGCAGTGCGGCAACAGCAACATCCGCCGATTGAACGGTATCGCCAGAAACTGCTGCTTCCAGAAGAAATTCCCGACCAGCACCATGGCAAACCCGAGGTACTTTTCGGGGAGTTCCATCTGGACCAGCAACTCGCGACCGCACCCTTCAAGCTCATTCTTCGTGAATGGCTTCGCCCGATTGAGCCCGCGTGCGTATTCCTCGGCCCGCTGCTTGATCAGTTCGCGCAGTTCCAGCGTGTCGGGAACGGCCTTCAAGTGGCTGGTGCTACGTCGGGCACCATCACGCCGTTTGGGAAGTTCCGAATCGACTTCCATTTCGCGTTCGACCTCGGCGACAGCGGTTGTGTCGGAGGATTCGTCCCGGTCGTAGTCGCTCGTAGAGATCGTCAAGGCAGGCTCCGCGGGAAGACAGGAATTCGGCAATCTCGATTTTGTAGTTCGCAATCGGGGGGCGGCAAGCCCAATACCGGTCGCGGTTGACGCTTCAGCCTGTCAGTGGGGGGCTGTTCCGCTGGCACCATTCCCGTGCCCTGCGCAAGGCACCGGTACAGAAAATCAGCGGGTACAGTTTCTCGAAGTACCACAACTTAGCAAAGTAGAACCCAATTGGCGACGGAGTCTGCCACGACTTCGCCGCGACCGCCCTCTCCAGCCACTGAATTCCGTTCACGATCGTTTCCTTCGGTATTTCCAGTTCCTTCGGTAACGAACACAGCGTTTCCATCGCCAGTCCCGTTTCTTCCAGGGTCGAAACGGTTCCCGAGCCGGCTCCAAATCCACCGTCGGCGTTCTGGGCCTGCATCAGCCAGCGTGTTCCTCGCTCAACGGCAGAACGGGTTTCGCCCAGGCACAGTCCCAGATCCCGATACGCCATCAACACCTTGGCCGTCCCGTAGGTCGGGTTTTCATCATCAGGGACGTCCTGATTGCCAAACCAGAGTGGTAACCACGCTCCGTCGGGCCGCTGACTCCGTGCGAGATACGCCAAGCCGGCGTGTCGAGCGGTCGCGATTCGACGGGAAAGTTCGTTCGTGGTTGCATGATCTCCGTGGCACCGTAGCCGGCGTTCGACGTGATCGAGTCCCCGCAAAGTGTGTGCCGTCAGATCGGGGGAGCTGCGGTCGAAGGGCAACAGGCCCCAGCCTTTGCAAAACGTCGGCCATCCCCCATCGTTGTTTTGCAGGTCGATCAGCCAGCCCGCACCGGCGATGAGCGCCGCGTCAATCTCGGCGTCTGGCTGGTCACCCGCCAGGTTGACGAGAGCCAAGAGCGCGCCAGGAGTGTCGTCCGCATCGGGGACACCGCCGGTCAGATCAGTCCAGGCCCAACCCCCCGCGGCGGCGTTGGTGTAAGGATGGATCTGCTTCCATTGTTGTCGCAGCAGCCAGCTTCGCAGCCCTGGACGTAGACGGTCGGGGAGGTCACCTCCCAGCGCATTGATTGCCAGGGTTGTGACCCAGGTCGCCAGATTCGTGTCGATTGGCCAACTGCCGTCGGGACGGACCGAGTCTTCGAGAAACTTCACTCCCAGTCGGGCGACGGGATGATCGCCCCGCCCCATCGCCGCCAGGCTCATCGTGACGAAACTCGTGAGCGGCGTCGCTTCCAGATAGCCCCCTGAAGCGGGTTGAATTCGCTCCAGGACGCGCAAACTGCCGGGAATGCAGGCGTTTCGCAGCAATCGAATCAGCGGGTTCCACGGTTTTCGTTTCGCATGGCGGACCTGCCCGATCGCAATCAGCGCGGGCAATGCGTAGCTGACGACAGGCAACCGGACCCATTTGTAAAAATTGGCCGGGAGGCACGCGAGTTCGAACGGGAGTGCCGTCACGCGTTTCCAATCGACGAGACCCGCCAGAGCGCAGTGCGTGAGAATCGGAATCGAAAACGTATGATCGCGTCCGTACCGCGCCAGCAGCGCGGGGACCCCGCCCGCCTGTTCAATATACGCCGACGCGCGCCGGACAGTTTCCGTTCGATTCCCGATCGGGCCGGCGAATGTCAGGGTCGCGTGCGCCAGCATCGTGGTCGAGATGTTGCTGTGACTGCGCAGCGTGTCTCCCCAGCCACCGTCTGGATTCTGGTGTCGTACAAGCCAATCGAGTCCGCGGTCGGCGAGAACGCGGTGTGAGCTTTCGGCTGCTCCCAAACGCGCGGGGGAAACCATTGCCGCGTCTGCGGTTCGCGCGACGGCTGGCGAATTGGCCTCAATTTGCAAGAGCGCCATCACTGCGGTCGCGGTCGACAGGGGCGAGGTCGAGAGTTCGCCTTCCCAATGGCCTGCCGAATTCAACTCAGCCAGCAGTGCCGAGCACGCGTCGGAACAAGCAGCGTCGAGAGACGACATTTCCACTGGCTGCGGGGGAGAGAAATGTGGAAGGGGAGAAACACAGAAAGAGCGAAGCTCTCTGAATCGCGACAATTCGCGGCCAGAACGCTTCGCTCTTTGATTGCCCAATGGCCATTGCCACGTGGCGACTGAAACACGGACGGCGGTTCCGAGGATCCCGGAAGGGACTCGAACTACTTGACCATGTCCTTGAGCGCCTTGAGGGGCACCACGCGAACCTTCTTGGTCGCGGGCTTGGCGGGACGATCTTGCAGTTCCTTCGTGAAGGGATTGATCACACCCTTCTTCGCCGGCTGCGCGGGCTTGACGCGCACCATGATCTTGACGAGACCGGGAATGGCGATGACGCCAGGCCCCTTCTTGCCAATGTTCTTGCTGACGAGTTCGCTCACCGCGTCGAGAACGGCGGAAACGTCTTTCTTCGCGACGCCGGTGGATTCGGAAATCGACTTCAAGAACTCGGACTTCGTAACCAACTTCGGCTTGGCTTTGTCTGCGGCCATCTTCACCTCCTGAAACTTGACTCGGTTGTGCCGGTTTTTTCGCCCGTCATGGGCTTCCGTGAACAGAGTTAAGCTGTTGCAAACTTGCTTGTCAATAACCGCGATGTGGTTTTTTCCGCAAAATTCCCGCATTTTTTTCTTGCAATTTTTCCCGCGATCGGAGAATGTCGACGTTGGTGATGGGTGAAGTGCCGCGTTTCGACAGCTCCCCAATGTCTAACTGGAGGTTGCGATGTCTCTCTGCGCTCTCCCCGTGTTCCGCTCGCGTTCCATCGCGAAATTCTCGCGTCGATCCCGATTGTGGGTGCTTGTTTCGCTGGGAATCCTGTTGGCAGCCTGGTGCGAAACTGCCACAATTGCCGGTGAAAACCGGATTTCCGAGCAAATCGCCGCCGGCGAATTCGGTCCGGCGGTCGATGCGGCCACCGCGATTTCCGATCCTGCGGACCGCGCCGCTGCGCTGCGAAAAATCGGCGACGCGCAGCAGGCCGCCGGTGATTTTGAAGGAGCCCGCGCCACAGCCCGCAAACAGCCGATGCGAGAAGAACGGGCGCGTGAAGGAGGACGGGCGGTTCGTGGCCGCTCGGCATCTGGTGGTGCCAGCGTCGCGGACTTCACCGAACTGACAGATCTGATTCAGTCGACGGTCGATCCTTCGTCGTGGGAGGCGCTGGGAGGAGTCGGCTCGATGCGGCCGTACAATACGGGCGTGTTTGTCGACCCTCAAGGACAGTTGCGGCAGGCGACCCGGCAGGAGTCAGGTGGGACTCTTTCGCAACTGGCGAGGCAGGCGCGGCGTGCCGATTTGACCGCCGACATGGAGGAACGCGCTCCGTTGCGAATGGTCTCGTTGCGTCGACTCGAAGCGGCGGTCGCGGCCCGGCTGAAGGCGGGGGAGAGCATTCCCGAAACGATGCGCCGTCTCGCCGGCCTGACGCGGATCCGGTACGTATTCTACTACCCCGATGAACGAGAGATCGTTCTGGCCGGACCGGCAGAGGGTTGGAAATATGGACCCGACGGCCGCGCTGTGGGAGTCGAGAGCGGCGAACCGCTGATGCAGCTTGACGATCTGGTCGTCGTGCTGCGTTCCCTGGCGGACGATGGGGACGGGAATTTCGGCTGTTCGATCAACACCCGCGATGCGAATCTCAAACAACTCAAAGAGTTCGTTGAGGCGTCGAACCGGAATGGAGCGCTCCGGCCGGGACAGTTGAAAAAGTGGCTGAAGGAACTGCACGACCGTCTGGGTTTGCAGGACGTTGTGGTCCACGGCGTGCCGGCGGACACAAACGTCGCCCGGGTTCTGGTTGAAGCCGACTACCGGATGAAACTGATTGGCGTCGGTCAGGTGGATGGGGGCACTTCGATTCCCAGCTATTTCCAACTGTTGAAGCAGATGCGAGCCGCGCGCGGACTGCCGCTCGAGGCGCTCCGCTGGTGGCTGACGATGAAGTACGAGGCGATTGTTCGCGGTGCCGACCGGAATTCGTTTGAATTCCAGGGAGGTTCGGTTCAGGTTCAATCGGAAAATCAGTTTGTGAATTCGCAGGGTCAGCACGTTCCCACTGGCGCCGCCGAGCCGATCAATCGCCTGTTCGCCGAGAATTTCACGAATCATTACGAAGATCTGGCGCGTCGTGACCCGGTGTTCGCCGACTTGCGGAATGTGTTCGACCTCGCGCTGGCCGCCGCGCTGACGCGCGAGGAGGGATTGCTGGAACGGTCAGGCTGGGACTTGGGGAGCTTCGGGCCGGGTGGAGAATATCAGCCGGCCGTTGTGATCGCGCCCCGAGTGGTTGACTCGGTGATCGCGCACAAGGTGTTCGACCAGACCGATATCGTCGTGCAGGTGGCCGGGGGAGTGCAGATCGATTTTCGGGAAACACTCAAGTCCACAATCAAGTCGGCCTCGGTCAAGCCAGGTGTGGAATCTCCGCTTCCCAAACTCCCCGCTGGCCGCTGGTGGTGGAACGCGTCGACTCGCGTGAAATAGGTTTGCGCGCGACGCCCTGCCCGGGAAATCTTTGTCGTCGAGACACTCTGCGGCTCGACTTACCGCACCGCAGGTGCCGGTTGGAATCACACTGGCGGCTCAAACTGTGTGACGCGTAGGCGCCGCCGGACGCGTCGCGCGCGGGCTCTGTCGAGGAACCGCGTCACGGGAGGGTGGGACCACAGCCGAGTCCGCTTAGTCGCGTAACGCGACAGGTGGTGAAGAGGAACGGAATGTCCGTTGACGCTTCCGACCGGCACCTGCGGTGCGCCTGGACGAGCCGCGAAGCGTCTCGCCTGCAACGATTTCCTCAGCAGCCGCCGCTGCGCGATC
>JAPLOC010000552.1 GCA_026692825.1 Planctomycetota bacterium
GGGTCGACGAGATTCGACAACAGGTATTCCAGATCCGAACGGTTTGTCCCGGTTAGATCCGGACCGATCGCCCCCCCTTCGCCACGCAGTTTGTGGCAGTTGCCACACAGTTTGCCAAACACTCTGCCACCGTTTTCGACGTCGGCTCCCGAGAGAAACGTCGTGGTGAGGAGTTTCGTATAACGTGCGAGCGTCTCCTTTTTCGCCGGGTCGGCACCACGTACCGACCCCCAGACTTTTCCCAGACGTTCGGTGAGTTGTTTGTCGCGCAGCGCGACAATCTGCCGCGCCGTGTAGGCTGAGACGTCGCTGCGCGGGATCGACTGATTCTCCAGCGAGTCGAGCAGATGCCGCGCGAAGTCGGGACGCGACGCCAGCGTGGCGATCACCTCCTGTCGCTCCTCCCGGTTCAACTCTGTGTAGAGCGCCATGAGCTTGGCGGGCGTCCGTGCGTCGGGGATGGTGGCCAACCCCCGGATCGCGGCACGTCGCACATCGGGATCGGTCAACAATTCGTGCAACGTGGCGGCCAGATTAGGGATCTGAGCATCGACCAACGATTCCACCGCCTCGATCCGCTCGGAGGTTGGATTCGCCCGAACTCCCGCGACACGCACCAGGTCGCGCACCGCCTGGGAGTCGCCAAAACTCAACGCGAGTTCAACAACCCGCCGGCGTGTCGCACGATCCTCGTCCTGGGCCAGCTTCGCATACACAGCCGACCACCCTTCAGGCAACCGCAGCCCCCGTTGTCCCCGAATGGAATCTCGCATCCCCTTGAGGAGATCGCGGGCCGCTTCCGCCGGCGCAATCCGAAGCGCGACGACCTGTGGCTCAAAATCCCCAGCTCCCTTCTTGGAGAGAACGTAATCCGCCCCCCGGCGCGCGATGAACTCGCGAACCAAGGGGACTTGCGCAGAGGAGGCGAGTTCCATCGCGCGGACCAGATCGGCCGGCACGAGCGGCTCGATCCCGTACCAATACATTAGAGGCAGATTGGCGTCGCTGGCGTCTTCAGGATGGCTCATCAGATTCGTCGCGATGTCCCACCGCGACTCGAGTGGAATCCGCTGCAACGCGGCCGCGAGCGCGAGCCTCACAACGGGAGATTTGTCGTCCCGCGCCAACTCTCGCAGTCGGGCCAGCGCCTCGGGAGATGGTCCGCTTCCCTCGCACATCAACCGGACGGTCCAGCTTCTCAACTGTTCTTCGGGATCTCCCAGAAGACTGAGCAGGCGATCGTTGGTCAGCCCCATCGTGACACGCAGCGTCCACAACGCCCGCAAGCGTTTTGACACCGGCTCTCGCGGAGAATCGAGGACCGCCAAGAGCGCCGTGTGAACCCCCCGATGATCCCAATCGGACTTCGTAGCCCGCTCGTGCAGCAGCCGCCGCGCGTGCGCGACGTGCCATTCATTCCGATGCCACTGCAATTCCACAAGTTGTTCGTCGGAGAGCGCGGCCAGATTCACCGGCGGGGACGGTTCGTTCCCATAGCAGATCTTGTAGATGCGACCGGACACAAACACATTGCCATCGGGGCCGGTCCGCAGTGTCACCCCCATGAACCACGGGTCAGCCGAGATCATGAAGTCGCGGTTGTGGCTGGCGGTGTACCCCGAGCCGTGCCGGCGTAACTGGTCGTGATTGATTCTCCGTCCATGGACATTGCACATCAACACGCCGTTCCGAAACGACTCGGGAAATCGATCTCCCAGGTAGACCAGCGTCCCGCAGTGCGCATGCCCGCCACCGAGCGCAAGAACTTCCGCAGTTTCGCCTCGCATTTCGTTCGGTTTGCCGGTGGGATAGTGCAAATGGTCGGCGATCGTCGGCAGGCGGTCGTAGGCGTATTGGCTGGAAGGACGATTCCTCCAAGGTTCGTAATGAGCCCCGGGTATCACATGAAACAGGTGCGGATTGACGCAATTCGAAACGAAGCATTCGCCGAATTCATCGAAGTCGACCCCCCAGG
The DNA here is from genome assembly GCA_026692825.1 of Planctomycetota bacterium. Taxonomy (GTDB): domain Bacteria; phylum Planctomycetota; class Planctomycetia; order Planctomycetales; family Planctomycetaceae; genus UBA10511. The sequence continues at coordinate 1,976 of JAPLOC010000552.1, forward strand.
GATTCGTCGTTCCATCCGCGAAATTCTCAAACACACGCCGGGTCGGGTGGATGCGAAACACGCCTCCATCGCAGTGAATCCGCTGTTCTTTGGGAGTGCCGGGCGGGCCGACGTCTGAGGGGCTGGTCCTGCCGTGACCGCCGTAAAGCCAGCCATCGGGTCCCCACGTGAACCCGTTCACCAGATTGTGTCGACTCTCTTTGTAGCCCAACCCGTCGAACACGATTTGCGGTTCGTCATCCGGTTTCAAATCGCCGTCGCGATCGGGCACGAAGTAGAGATTGGGGGGTGAGACAACCCACACTCCGCCGAACCCCACCTCGACTCCCGTGATGTAATTGAAGCCTTCATAAAAAATGGTCCGCTCGTCGGCTTTCCCGTCACCGTCAATGTCGGACAGAACCACAATGCGGTCGTTGCCGGTCGGTTTCCACTCGCCGTAATTGAGCGCCTCGGCGACAAACAACCTCCCCCGGTCATCGATACAAAACGAAACCGGCTGAACGACCTGCGGTTCCGACGCGAAGACCGTCATCCGAAACCCGGCCGGCAAAATCGCTTGTCGGGCGGCCTCTGCGGGATGCGGGATCAAGCGGCGCGGGGGTCCGGTCGGCGGAAAGCGCGGCGCGCCCCTGTATCGAAAAGAGTCCCGCGACCAGCCCGAGGATTCCCAGTGCCGTTCGCGCTCTTCGGAATGGAACCGGCCAGGTGAAACAGGTAGGGCTCAAGGGTCGGCTTTCGCAGTACATGCTGGGGGAGCGGTGCGGTGGAACTGTGCATCCGCCGGTCGGATTGACTGGAAGGCCAGGTGACAGATCCATGTTCACACTCAACACGAGATCAATGGCCATTTCAGGCAGACTGCGATTCAAATGCAACGGACAATTGCAAATCGAGAGCCGATTGCGGTGTGTAATCTCGAGCGTTTCTTTTTGCTCGCCAGAGCGCAGCAGCCAACCGAAACGGCTTTGGTGTCAAGCCGAGGTAAAGCTTGCCACGCCAGTGAAACGAGTCCAGGCCCACGGGACCGTCCGGTTCAGAAGGACCATTCCTATGCGAATGGACTTCCCTGCAATGTACCGAACGAAAACAGCGGGCGGGGGGTGCCGTGCAATGGGGAACGGCCGGTTTCGAACCCGTTCCCCCCGACCCCGGGTCGCATGCCGTTCAACTGTTGCAGTTCGACCAATGCCGCCACGGTCGGGAAAAGATTCTTGCCGTTGATTGTCACAACGGGCACACTGCCGGGCCTTGTGACGACGAGAGTCGGGCCGACTCTTCGGGCGACACATAACAACAGTCCATCAAAGGAAAGACGGTACTGTACCGTCTTTCCCTCGACTCTCCACAGCACTTTTGACCGTCGAAAGGTGGACCTAAACCGTTTTCAGCAAAGTACTTAGAGAAAGTCGGGACGGCGGGATTTGAACCCACGACCTCTTGCACCCCAAGCAAGCGCGCTAGCCAGGCTGCGCCACGTCCCGAGCTGGATTGGTTTGCCGCGAAACTCACGATTTCGCGACGAATTCCTCCAGTTTGCACAACCCGCCGGGTAGTTTGAATGTGGGGAACATTCAGACCGCCGACTCGTCGCTTCACAAACGCTCTGGAACGGACACTGCGACCGTTCCAAAGGTTCGCTGGCGACCAGCTCGGCTCGCTCG
>JAPLOC010000553.1:0-6164 GCA_026692825.1 Planctomycetota bacterium
CTGCCGAGCCGCCGATGTGCTTCCATGGAAAGAAAACCGTCCTCGGGGAAGCAATCGACCCCCACGGGAAGGCGAACGACCTCGTGAGCTTCGCCCTCCCGAATTGTGGTTTCCAATTTCCAGCGCCGTACGTTGTGCGTTTCTTCCGACACTCGTAAACGTTACTCTGCCGGTTCGTGACCGCGTTCACGTTTTTTTGTCTCTGATTCCCTCTGTTCCCCGTTCCATGTCCCATTCGATCACACTCGACGATCTCGCCGCGTTCAACGATCAGTTGTCCGCGATTGTGGGGGCGGGTGTCCCTCTGGAACCGGGGCTCGAGGGGCTGGCCAGCGAGCGGCGCGATCGGCTGGGGGAGTTGTGTGGACGACTCGCCGAGCGGATGCGGTTGGGGGCCAGTCTCGAAGAGGCGCTCGAATCCGAGAAGGGGGCGGTTCCGCCGATCTACCTGGCGGTGGTGAGTGCCGGCATCAAGTCAGGTCGGCTCCCCGCCGCCCTGGAAACGATGACGAACATGGCGCTCGAAATGCGTTCCGTCCGTCGGCAGATCGGCCAGGCGATGGTTCCCCCGCTGCTCCTGGCGATGTTGTCGTATGTCCTGCTGGTGATGTTTGGCCTCGACCTGCTCGAACGGTACCGAGAGACGTTTTTCCAACTGGAAGTGACGCCATCGCTGGCGCTAAGCACCCTGTTCGCCGCCGGGGGATGGGTGGCCCGTTTGTGGTGGCTCATGCCGGCGATCCTGGTCCTGGCGTGCGGGTGGTGGAGTTTTTCAGGAGGGGCGGGGCTGTTGTCGCTTTCAGGCTGGTCGGCTCCGCTGGCGCTGGTGCCCGGGGTGTCGGCGATTGTCCGTAACTACCGCTACGTCGGCTTTTCGCAACTGCTGGCCATGCTGTGCGATCACGGGGTGCCTTTCCCCGAAAGTCTCCGTCTTGCCGCCGCCACGACCGGAAATCGGCGGTTTCGGAATCAGGCGGAGCAATTCGCCCGGGCGACCGAGCGCGGTGACTCCCTTCCCAAAAAATCGGCCTGGCCTCAGTTCTTGCACTGGACTCTCACCAGCGGCGCTCGGCGGGACGGATTGCCCAAACTGCTGCGGCATGCGGCGGCGATCTATCGACGTCGGGCCATGAACTACACTTTGTGGCTGCGCGTCGGATTGCCAATCGCGTGTACGGTGATTGTCGGTGGAACGATTGTGCTGGGACACATGGCGGTGAATCTGGGGCCGATGGTCGCGCTCTGGTGGAATCTGGGACGGAATTGAACCGATGCCTGAAATTCTGACGAGATTCCATTACACGGCACGCGACCCGCAGGGGCACTTGCGCGAAGGGGAGCTGGACGCGCCGCATGCGGACGGCCTGGTGGGCGAATTCGACAAACTCGGCTGGAAGGTGCAATCGTTTCGGGCCCTGACGACGGAGGATTCGGAATCGTCCACATCGGTTTGGATCGATGACTCCGCCGGTGCCGTGACACTCTCGGCCGCTGAATCGGCAGAGCTGTCGGGACACATGGCGGAACTTGTGTTCGCCGGCATGCCGCTCGAATCGGGACTGGCGGCGATCGCCGAGGAATTGCCATCGCGCCGACTGAAGCGCGCGATGCGGGGAATTGTCGCCCGACTTGAGCGGGGCGAGAACTTGGATCTGGCGCTGAAACACGCGGGAGCCCCTCCTTATTTGCAGGCGGTCGTTCGGGCCGGCTCGCGGTCGGGCACCTTGGGGGACGCGCTGGAGCGCTATGCGGGGACGTCGGAAGCGCTGCGTGGGACGGTCCCCATCGTGATCGGTTCGCTGGGGTATGCCGCCGTCGCGTTTCTGCTCTGGCTGGCGACCTTTGGCTTTCTCGTCTGGATCGTCCTCCCGAGTTTCTCGGACCTGTTTGAGGGTTTTGGAGTCACCTTGCCGTGGTTGACCGTCGCGACCCTCTCGGCGGGGAAATACCTCCGCGAATACGGACACTTCGTCCTTCTGGCCATCGCGGGATTGATCGCGATCATTTATCTGGGATTTCGGGCGGCGTTGGGCTCGGTGGGATTCCGCAGAGTTGTGCATTCGATTCCGGGAGTCGGCACGGTGGTGCGGTCCCTGGCACTGTGTCGGTTCTCGGTGCTGTTGTCGCTGCTGGTACATGGCCGGGTTCCGCTGTCGGAATCCTTGCGGCTGGCGGGAGACGCGACTTCCGACCCAGCAGTCGCCGCCGACGCGCGGGAACTGGCCAATCTGATCCAGGACGGCTCCAGTCCCGAGAGTGTCGATCGGAGGCCGCACGGCTTTGTGCGGGCGTTGTACGCGCCGTATGGTCCCGACGGCCTCATCGACGGCATGCAGGGGATGTCGGAAGTCTACGCCGCCCGAGTGCGGTACGCGCTGGTGTTTCTGGCAACCATCATCCCCCCATCCCTGATCATCACTCTGGGTGTCGGGACAGCGATCATCATTGTCGCGATGTACATGCCATTGATCGACCTGTTGAAAAGTCTGGCGTGAGGTAACCCATGGGAGCGTTTTTTCGCTGGATCTTCGCGGCCATCGGACAGACCCTGTTCGAGGGCTGGGGGTCGGCGAACGCGCAGGCGCTGGTGCGCACGCTGGCGGTCGCCGTCGAGCGAAACGTCCCGGTCGTGCCGGTGCTGGAAGCTCTCGCCGACGAGGCGGGAGGGAGCTGGCGGATCCAGGTCCAGAAGCTGGCCGACATGCTGGCTTCCGGCATTCCCATTCCCGAAGCACTCGATTCCGTGGCGGGCCTGCTCCCCGAGGAGGCGCTCGCGACGATACGGATCGGTTTCGACGCCGGGCGGCCAGCGGAGGCGCTTCGCGAGGTCGCCGACACAATCGGACGACAGTCCGAGAGCCGTTCTCAAGTCTCCAGTGGTACCATCGTGTATCTGTCGGGTGTGACGCTCGTCGGCGTTTTGATAATGACGTTTATCGTCATCTGGATCATTCCCAAATTCAAAGCCATTTTCGAGGGGTTCGACCTCACGCTGCCACCGGTGACACAGTGGCTGCTCTACGAACTCCCAAAGGGATTGGCGGACTATTGGTATTGGCTGGCGGTTCCCGTTTTAGGGGTGGGTGTGGTGTTGTTGGGAGCGGGGGGATTCCTTTCCGAACTGTTGGGGCAGGGAGTCTACTGGCGTCCCCGTACCTGGCTGGCGATGCTGGTTCCCCGCATCCACACCCCGCTATTGTTGCGCTGCATGGGACTGGCGGTGGAGGGAGGGGTCCCATTCCCGGGTACGCTGACGAGCATCGCCGCGCATACGCGCGATCGGTACCTGCAGAGCCAACTGGGGCTTGCCGCGTCCCGTGTTGGTTCGGGGGAAGACACCTGGCAGGTGTTGAAACAATCGCGGTTCATCACCGCGCGGGAGGGGGCGCTGTTCGATGCTTCCGTGAAGAATGGAAACCTCGGTTGGGCGTTGCGGCAGACCGCCGTAGCGCTCGAACGCCAGGCGGCGACCCGGATGCGATTCCTGCTCGATTGTGCCCATCCGCTCTTGCTGCTCGCGATGGGGACCGTCGTGGGAGTGATCGCCGTCGCGCTGTTTCTCCCGTTGGTCGAACTGATCCAGAAGATGACCTGAACCATGTTTCGTGTAAGAAAAACCCCACGACTTGAGTCGAGCCGGCCACCGCGCAGTGCGCTGCGATCGTTGTCGCAATGGTGTGTTGGAGTCTGGGTGTCCCCAACTCGACGCGGGGTCACCATGATCGAGGTGGTGGTCTCGATGGTTCTGCTGAGCATTGTCTTCGCCGGCAGTATCCCGGCCGTCGTCTGGGTGGTTCGCACGCAACGGGCGCTCGACCGTCGCCAGTCCGCGATCCTCGCCGCGTCCAACCTGCTCGATCTGCTCACCGTCCGTCCCTGGACCGACCTTCCCCCGGGTGAACTCCCGGATCTGACGCTTCCCGCCGATGTCGCGCTGGACTTTCCGGCGTTGCACGTGCAAGGCACGGTTGTCGAAGAGTCCGCTCCGACAGTCCGCAGGGTGACCGTGACAATTTCCTGGGAAGAAGCGGTCGGCAAGCCCAATCGTCCGGTGACGCTCAGTGGCTGGGTCTTCCCCAGACGAATGGAGGGGTCATGATGAGATCACAACGGCTCCACCGTTCGCGGGAAGTTGTGAGTCGCCGTCGGGGAGCGACGCTGACGGAATTGATGGTCGTGGTCTCGTTGAGCGGGATCATCCTGGGAATTGCCGGTGTGCTGATGCAGCAGATGCTGCGAGCCGACCGCGCGCTCGCCCGTTGTGCCGAGACCGCCGCCCATTTGTCTCGCCTCGAATCCCTCTTCCGCCGCGATGCCTGGGACGCCACACGGGCTGAGATTGTCGCGAATCCGGAGGGAACTCGTTTGGATCTGGAACAAAGTGATGGTAGCCGGGTGTCGTATCAGTCGGCGGGACACATACTGCGTCGGTACGTTGTTCTGGATGGCAATGCCTCTGTCGGACGGACTGTTTACGTGCGGAGGATCGAGAAATGAATGCACCGCAGCTTTTTAGAATCCTCCACACTCCAGAGCCGCGCCCGTCAGGAAGCGGTTCCCGGGTGATCCCAACGGACTCAGCACGCGTCGACACAAGCGCACGACGGTTCGCTGGTCGACTGCCGCACGGTCGCAAATCGGCTGCATCCCGTGCCGGCTCGATGCTGGTCGTTGTCATGGTCTGCGTTGCCGTTCTGTCCATGTTGACAATCACGCTGGTGCGATCCGTCATTCACTCCGACCGTCAACTGAAACTGGAAGAGCGGACCGTTCAAGCCGACTGGTTGGCGCAGGGGGGACTGGATCGCGCCGCGGCCCGTTTGACAACCTCTCCTGACTATCAGGGAGAGATCTGGGAGATCGCTGAAGGCGAGGGAGGGCTGGATGGGGCGGCCCGGATTGAAATCACCATTGCGCCCCTGGCCGACCTGCCCGAGCAGCGGGAAGCGACCGTCTTCGTGACGTTTCCCGCGAACACCGAACAAACCAACCGCCGGTCGCGCACGGCGCGTCTGCCGGCGACCGCGTCCACCGTCGAATCTAAGGATTGAACATTCATGCCGACCCATTCTCCTCGAAAACAGCGTCCGGTTCGGAAACGTGGTTTCACGTTGATTGAGCTGCTGGTGGTGATCGCCATCATCGGGATTCTGGTGGCGCTGCTGTTGCCCGCGGTCCAGCAGGCGCGAGAGGCGGCCCGCCGGACGCAGTGCAAGAACAATTTGGCGCAAATCGGGCTGGCGCTGCACAACTACGAAATGGCGTTTGGCCGACTGCCCCCGGGAACCGTGAACCCGACCGGTCCCATCCGGAATGAGGCGAAGGGGTATCACGTCGGCTGGATGGTTCAGATTCTGCCGATGCTGGACCAGCAAAACGCCTGGAAGCGGTTCGATTTCGGGGTCTCGGTTTACGACGAGGTCAATAAGCCGGCACGGGTGTCGTCGGTTGTCAGCTATCGCTGTCCGTCGAACTGGGCGACGGGCAGTCCGGGGTCGGGAACTTACGCCGGCTGTCACCACGATTCTGAGGCACCGATCGATGTCGATAACAACGGGGTGCTGTTCCTCAATAGCGGCTTGCGCTATGAGGAGATTCCCGATGGAACGTCGCACACCATTTTTGTCGGCGAACACATGGGGAATCTCGACCCGCTGGGCTGGGCTTCCGGAACGAACGCGACATTGCGAAACGCGGGCTCAGGGATCAACACCTGGGGGCTGCCGTTGATTTCGGGGTCCGCCACAAGAGGCCAAGCCACGGGCGCTCCCCCCACACAGTCAGAGGACGAACAGACGAAAGCGTTGTTGACCGTTGGCGGATTTGGCAGTTCACATGTGGGGGGGGCGCAATTCGTGTTCGGCGACGGTGGCGTCCGCTTCCTGTCCATGAGCATCAATCCCGCCGTCTACAAGAATCTCGCCAACCGCGCCGACGGGGCGCTTCACGAAGAATACTAAAACGGGACAGGTCCATTTTCTGGACCGGGAGCCGCAATTCATATGAAAACTGGACCCGTCCACTTTTGTCGGCACCCCATTTGTCGGCGGGGATTCACGTTGATCGAGCTCCTGGTGGTCATCGCGATCACCGGGATTCTGCTGGCGCTGCTGCTGCCCGCCGTCGCGCAGTCGCGCGAGGCGGCCCGGCGGACGCAATGCAAG
>JAPLOC010000553.1:6175-16552 GCA_026692825.1 Planctomycetota bacterium
AATCGGGTTGGCGCTGCACAATTACGAGATGGCACATCGGTGGCTTCCGCCGGGGAGCGTCGACCCCGGCCGGCCCATTGTCAATGTGGCCCAGGGGTACCATGTCGGCTGGATCACGCAGTTGTTGCCGCACCTGGAGGAAGCGAACACCTGGCGGCATTGGGATTTCTCGGTCGGGGTGTACGATCCCGCCAATGCCCCCGCCGCCCGGTCGGCGATTTCCGTGTTGAACTGTCCATCGAGTCTGCTGTCGGCGGCGGCCGTCGGGGGGACGAGCTACGCGGGGGTCCATCACGACACCGAAGCCCCAATCGATATCGACAACAACGGAGTCTTGTATCTGAACAGCCGGGTCGGCTATCGCGACCTCCGCGACGGTGCCTCGCAGACGTTGTTCTTGGGTGAGACCTTGGGGAGCGAATTCCCGCGCGGCTGGGCGTCGGGAAGTAATGCCACGTTGAGAAACGCCGGTGCCCCGCCGAGCGTGATGGCGCAGAACATCAGCAGCAGCATCTGCATACCCATGTCCCACTTCACGCGGTTTCTTTCGGAGAATATCAATGGCCAGATCTTCAAAAGCCTCGCCCATCGCGCCGATGGATCGCTCCTCGGGGACGAATATTGAAACGCCATGGCGACAGACATTTCTCAATTCCAACACGGCCGGAGGGCGCCCAGGGGATTCACGTTCATTGAGCTATTGGTCGTGCTGGCGTTCATTGGAATTCTCATGTCAATCCTGCTCCCCTGGGTGCAGCAGGCGCGTGAAGCGGCACGGCGGAACCAATGCAAGCAGAACCTGGCGCAAATCGGTCTGGCGCTGCAGCACTACGAGATCGCCCATGGATGGCTTCCCCCAGGATCCGTCGATCCCTCTCGCCCGATTCTGAACGTCCCCCGGGGTTATCACGTCGGTTGGATCGTCCAGCTTCTCCCATTCATGGAGGAGGGAAACACCTGGCGAAAATGGGATTTTCAGGCGGGGGTCTATGACCCGGCCAATCGGGTCGCGGGGGAACAAATCATTCGAATCTTGCGTTGCCCGTCGCTCGTGGAATTCGGTGATTCCCGGGTGTCGACCACATACGCCGGCATGCACCATGATTCGGAGGCTCCCATCGACAGCGACAACAACGGGGTTCTGTTTCTCAACAGCCGCATTGGATTTCGCGACATCATTGACGGCGAGAGTCATACGATTTTCGTGGCGGAGACGACCGGTCCCCGGCCGGCACGCACCTGGGCCTCCGGGACGAACGCGACGTTGCGCAACGCGGGATGCCCGATCAATGTCGATATTGTGATCTTCCCCGAAGTAGACCCCCGAACCAAATCGGACGATGACAAAAACCTGTTCGTCGGCGGCTTCGGGAGCATTCACCAGGGAGGGATGCACGTATTGATGGGGGATGGCCGGGTCACGTTCCCCGACGAACACATCAATTACGAAGTGTACCGGCGACTGGCCAATCGGCGGGATGAAGCCGAGGCGGGACAGTATTGATATGACAGACTCGACGGCAGGGAATGACCCTGTGAACTCTTGGATCGCCCCATGACAACCGTGCGAAAACAGGCGGGATTCACGCTGGTCGAACTGCTGGTGGTGGTGGCGATCGTCTCAATTCTTGTTGGGCTGCTGCTCCCCAGCATCATGCAGGCCCGTGAAGTGGCCCGGCGATCGCAGTGCCAGAACAATCTGAGGCAGTTGGGGCTGGCACTGCATCAGTACGAAGGAACGTTCCGAAGGCTCCCCCCCGGCTCGGTCAATGTCCAGCGCCCCATCGTCAACACGGGGAAGGGCTACGAAGTCGGCTGGGCGGTCCAGATCCTTCCCGGTCTGGGACGTGACAACGCCTTTCACGCGTTCGATTTTCAGGAGGGAGCCCATTCGCCCGCCAACGCCCGGATCAACGCGCTCCGCATCCCTCAATTGAGCTGCCCCTCGTCGATGAACAGCTCGAGCAGCTACGCCGGCGTTCACCACGACAGGGAAGCCCCGATCGACATCGATAACCAGGGACTGCTGTTTCTAAACAGCAGTCTCCCTCTCCGCGACATCCCCGACGGGTCGTCTCACACCGCCCTGCTCGGAGAGAAAGCGGCGGGGGTCGGGCTGCCTTGGACGTCGGGAACATCTGAGATGCTGCGCAACATGTCGCTTCCGTTCAATCAGGTGGCACCCATTCCGCTGGAACGCCCGCTCGAGTCAGCCGTTGTGAAACCGGACTTTGTCGGGGGTTTTGGCGCCACACACTTCACTGGTGTGAACTTCCTCATGGCGGATGGTGCCGTCCGATCGATTTCCCTCGATATCGACGCCCGTCTCTACAGGCAACTCGGGCATCGCGCCGACGGCGGGCCGGTGGAGGAGTTTTGATGCTTGAGGCGACACGCCCCCCGGGGTCGCGGAATGCGATGTTGAAAGCATCCACAAAACGAACGCCCCGGCGCAAGGCCGGCTTTTCGTTGATCGAAATAATCGTTGTCGTGTGCGTTCTGTCGATCCTCATCACGATTTTGCTGCCCGGTATCCAGCAGATGCGCGAGGCGGCTCGACGCCATGAATGCCAGAACAAACTGCGGCAGATCGGCCTGGCGATTTGGCATTATGAGGGGAATTGTCGAGTGTTTCCGCCCGGTGCCGTCGACACACAGGGACCGGTCCTGAACCAGCCCGGGGTCAATGCGATCGGGTGGACCGTGCAGATTCTGCCCCAACTGGGTCACCGCGCTCTGTTTCGTGACTTTGACTGTGAGGCCGGAGCCGCCGCCTGGAAAAACCGTTTCGACGTCCCACACGATTACACCTGTCCCTCGAATCCATACATCGCGGACCAGGTTCCGGGGGGCGGTGGGCATTACGCGGCGGTTTACCATGACGTGGAAGCCCCGATCGATGTCGACAATTTGGGTGTGATGTTCCTGAACAGTTCGATCCGCCCGCGCGACATTGACGACGGAACCGCCAATACACTGCTGGTGGGTGAGACACATGGGGAATTGCTGTTTCCCTGGGGATCCGGATCCGCTCAAACGCTCCGGAATACCAGTCTCCCGTTTGACACCGGCCCCTTCACGCGGAATGCGACCGTACCAGTGAAGCCTGAAAACCCCGCGTTTGTCGGCGGTTTCGGCAGTTTTCACACTGGTGTGGTTCAATTCGTTTTCGTCGACGGCTCGGTCAAAGCGCTCTCCACCGAAATCACCCCGAAAATCTACCGACAACTCGGCCACCGCGCGGATGGCGGGCCGGTGGATGGGTTTTGACGGAAATTCAAGACGAGCCTGAACCAATTCACCGAAATTGGCTAGATTGGTGCCTGACGTACAGAGTGGAGCGGCCCTACGAACAAGTACTTCATGCTCACCGACTATCGAAATCCACTGCTGGCCGGGGCGATGAAGTCGCTGGGGTACGTGCAGCGATTCGGCTTGGGTTTCCCGCTGGCGCGGAAGGAACTTGACCGAAATGGCAATCCGGAACTGGAGACGAAAGTCAGCGCGACCGCCGTGCTTGTCCTTCTGCGGAGGCGATCATGAAGAGCGTTGTCTTCTTTAACAATAAAGGAGGCGTTGGGAAAACGTCTCTGGTGTATCACCTGGCGTGGATGTTCGCCGATCTGGGGACAAACGTCCTCGCTGTGGATCTGGACCCGCAGGCCAATCTCTCGGCCATGTTTCTCGACGAAGAGCGGCTGGAGGAGCTATGGCCGGATGACGGCCGGCATCCAGCCACAATCCAGGGGGTGGTCGCCCCCATTTTGCGCGGGCGAGGAGATATCGCCCCCCCTCACGTGGAGAATCTGTCGGAGCGTCTGGGACTGTTGGTTGGCGACCTGGGACTGGCTCGGTTCGAGGCCAGGCTCTCGGCCGCCTGGCCCGGCTGTCTCGATCGAGACGAGGCGGCGTTTCGTGTGGTCTCGTCGTTTTATCGCGCGATTGAATTGGCTGGAGAGTCGCGTGGTGCCGATCTGGCGCTGATTGATGTTGGCCCCAATCTGGGCGCGATCAATCGCTCGGCACTCCTGGCCGCCGACTGCGTGGTCGTCCCGCTAGCGGCAGACTTGTTTTCACTCCAGGGGCTTAGGAACCTCGGGCCGAATCTGCGTGACTGGCGCAATGAATGGGCCGATCGCCTCTCTCGGCGACCCGAGGATCCCGAGTTGCGACTGCCGCGCGGACAAATGCTGCCGATCGGCTACATTGTTCAACAGCACGCAGTGCGCATGGATCGACCAGTGAAGGCTTTCGATCGCTGGATGGCGCGCATTCCGGCGGTCTACTCCGGTGACGTGTTGGGGATTCCGTCGACCAGTCCTGTTTCGGTGGCGAACGACGACAATTGCCTGGCCATGCTCAAGAATTACCGAAGCCTGATGCCGCTTGCGCAGGATGCGTTGAAACCGATGTTTTATCTGAAGGCCGCTGACGGTGCACTCGGGGGGCATCTGAAGGCGGTGCAAGACTGCTACATAGATTTCAAGGTTCTTGCCCGACGGATTGCCGCTCGTCTCCCGAGCGACGATCTGTCGTTGACTTTGGGTTTTACCGCTCCCAGGTGAGTCGGTACGTTGGCTTGCCCATGCGGGAGACGTAGAAAACGTCGTGGACGGGATCCCAGGCGACGTTGGTGAACCAGCCTGCCTTGGGGAGTTTTTCGAAACCAGCGGGGAGGTCGGCGACTTTCTTCCAAGACTCTCCGCCATCCTCGGTCCAGAAGATTCCTTTGCCCCCCGCGACGACGATTCGCTGTTGGTTCCGGGGATCGAGATAGGGGCCGATGGACGCGTCGACCGCGGTTCCCTGAACGCTCCAGGTGGCACCTTGATCGGTACTCACCAGCAGACCTTCCTTTGCGAGCCAGTAACCTTTTCCCTTGCTGACGCGGACAACGCGGCCCACGGGCTCGTGGTGGTCAATTTTCGTCCATGTCTGGCCGGCGTCGATCGAACGCTGAATTCCCTGGCCCTTTTGTGTGTAGACCAGTGTTTTCGCGTCAAAGATTCCCAGCCCACCCGACTTGTCAAACTCGGCATCCTCAAACAGTTTGTTCCAGGACTTGCCCCCATCCCTGCTCAGCAGCACCTTCCCCCCCGACTCGTGCAGTGCCGCGAAAATGGTGGTCACCTTGTCGGTGGACCAATCGACGGCGGCATAGTCCCAATTCCGGCCGACATCGGTGAAGGCATTCCAGATTTTTCCCGAGTCGCCCGACCAGGCGCACTTGCCATCGAGCATGAAACAGGCGAGTCGCTTGCCACCACTGTCTCCTTGAAGCGCGAACGAGGTCTCGCAGCGCCCGCCGACCAGGCCTCCGTCGACACGGGTGAACTTCTTCCCGGTATCGGTCGATTTCCAGACCCCCAGACCGGTCACGATCATGTAGACATCACCCGACGACGAATCGACCGCGACCCCCGCGGTCTCGCCAGGCCAAGCGGTCTTTTCGCCGGCGTCTGTCAGCTTCTGAACAACCGACGTTGAGATATCGACCCAGCGCGCATCCGCGGGATCGTCGGCGGCGCGCCCCATTGGGGCCGCCATGGGAATCAGTAACGCGACCGCGAGCAGTGGGACTCTGAGAGAACGCATGCGGGCAACTCCGTTAGAAATTATGGTTGGCACTTTCACTTGTTCTTTCAGTTCTTTCTCTTCAGGACCACTGCATAACCGCTATCGGGGTCGCCCAATACGAAAATCAGGCCGTGGGGGGGGTTGCTTCCGGTGAAATGTGCTGAGTCAAACTGTTGGTCTGGGGTGCGAAAACTGACCCCCCACATGTCCCTATTTCCGGGGTCAAGAGTGCCCACAACGACCTTTTCCCAATTTCCAGTCCCGCTGACCAGGGAATTGAAAAAGTCTTTACCTGGTTCGTCCATGGAACTCGATGGAATGTTTGTGGCGATAAACGTGCCATCGGCGCGAAGCTCGACAACGACTTCAGGTCGCGCGATCCCCGCGTTGGACGGCAAGTCAAACTCATCAAGCACATATGTCCCCACAACATCTTCCGTTTTGGGCTCAGCCGTGCTGTAGAGGTGACTGTGGGGGTCGTGTTGACAACCGGCACATCCCAGCCAGGCAAGTGCGATGAGGTATTTACGAAAGCGCATTGTGTCCACCAGAGTCAGGACTGCGGAAAGAAACAGAACCCCAGCGTCGATTTTCACCGCGAGAAGTCAGGATGTCAAAGCAATGATTTCAACCGATCCCAACCAACGCCCTAAACCGGTTCACCGCCCAGTGAACCCGACTGGATCGCAATCCAGAAAGAAACTGTCCCGTGGTGCGCACGTCCAAAGAAAAAATGAGACGTGCACTGCAGAATTCCCCCACTGGCTGCGACAGTCACCCGGTAATGTGCCGATGGAGTTCATCCACAGTGCACGCCTTGGCACCGGCGAGTGCAGTCGCTGCAGGCGAGTTACTGTTCTCGCCGTCGCCAGTTGGATTTTACCAACCCCTCGCCGCACAGTCAAGACATTTGGCTCTCTTTGTCCAATTTCTCCTTTTTTGGACAAGCGTCACTTGACGTTGCCTGAAATTGCAGGCAAAATCTAAACAAGCATAACATGTACCTCTTTTGGTTCTTTTCCTGATGCGACTCGCGCTCCACACTGATTTCGCTCTCCGGACTCTCATGTTCCTTGCCACGCGTGGCGTGGGAACCCGTTGCAAAATCACGGATGTCGCTCAGTTCTTTCGCATTTCAAGCCATCACGTCGCCAAAGTTGTGAATCAGCTCGCACGCCTTGGCTTCGTACGGTCCGTTCGTGGAATTGGCGGCGGAATTGAACTCGTCCGTGACCCCCAAGAAATCTCCGTTGGCGAGGTGGTGATGGCCTTTGAGGGGAATATGCACCTCCTCGAATGTGTTGGGACAGAAAACGTCTGTGCCATCCAAAACCACTGCAAACTCAAAGGCGTCCTCGCCCGTGCTGAACAGGTTCAACTCGAATTCCTGAACGGCGTTCGACTCGGCGACGTCCTTCCAGTCTGATTTGTCATTCCATGATCGCGCCCAACGTGGTGCCTGCGGGCGATGGTGGTTCACTGCCCGCATTCGTCCAACGCCCATCGTCCCTGCGCTCCGGGACGGTGGCGCGTTGTTTTGTCGCGTCCGTTTGTCCCCTACTCCAGCGCTCACTGGGTCAGGATCCTCCCATGTCGTTCACGTCACGTTCGCTGCTCACTTTATTGGCCGTTTCGCTCCTGGTTTGCGGTTCCACCTGGATCACAACGTCGATCGCGGAACCGGCGAAGCCCGATGCCGCCGTCGCTCGAACCCGCAAACAGGTTCTAATGCTCGACGATCTTTACAAGACGGCTATCGTTCTGATCACCGACAAATACGTCCAGCGCGAAACCGATCTTCCCGCCGGGACCGCTTTCAAGGCGTTGTTCAGCGCTATGAAGAAGAAAGGGTGGCACGAAGTGCGCTTGGTCGATGCGACGGGCGAACCGTTGGTGGAAGAAAACGCTCCCGCCGACGACTTCGAAAAGGCGGCGATCGCCGCCTTGCTGGCTGGAAATCCCGGCTTCGAACAGGTCATCGAAAAAGAAGGGAGACGCTTTCTCCGGTCGGCGACACCGGTTCCTGTCGTGATGCAGAAGTGCGTCCTGTGCCATCCCAACTACAAAGACGTCCCGGAAGGCCGGGCGATTGGTGCCCTGTCCTACATCGTCCCGGTCGAATAGTGGCCGTCGGACATGAGACCAGAGGACGATCTCATTGAATTCGAAGGGTTGCCCCGACCCTGTGACAGGCCGTTAAACGTTCTTGTAGAACTCCTCGGCTTCCCGCATGAATTCGAGATCAAGAAACCGGCTCTTGCCCACGGCGTTCGCCAAAGTGTCGTGGGCGATCTTCAAGCCGCGGAGCGCGACCATCATGCCGAATTCGCGGTTGAGAACCAGCCGGGCGGCGTGAATTCCCAACCGGGTTCCCAGTACGCGGTCGTAGGCGCTGGGAGGACCACCCCGCTGCAAGTGACCGAGAATAACGTGTCGGGTTTCAATTCCCGTACGGTGTTCGATGAGGTCCGCGACCGTCTTGCCGAGTCCACCGAGTCGCACGTGTCCGAAGTCATCCACCTCGGCGTCCTCAGTGACCAAACCTTCCTGGGGGAGCTTGGCCCCTTCGCTGGCGATCACCAGACCATATTTCTTGCCCGCCTCGCGGCGTTTTTTGAGGACACTGCACATCTCGTCGACGTTGACTTCCTCTTCCGGAATCAGCACATAGTCGGCGGCGGTGGCAATTCCAGCGAAGCAGGCGATCCAGCCGGCGTGGCGTCCCATGGTCTCGACCACAATCACCCGGCGATGTGACTCGGCCGTCGTCCGCAGCCGATCGACCGCTTCCATCACAATGTTGATCGACGTGTCGAACCCAAATGTGAAGTCGGTGCATTCGAGGTCGTTGTCGATCGTCTTGGGCACACCGACGACGGGAAACTTGAAATCCTCGTACAATTTTTTCGCAACGCCCAGCGTGTCATCGCCGCCAATCGCCACCAGCGCATCAAACCCCAATCGGGCGAAAGACTGACGCAGCTTCTCAATTGACTCCTGCTTCTTATAGGGGTTGGTTCGCGACGAACCAAGAATCGTTCCCCCCTTGGCGATGATCTCGTCGGTCTCCAGGGCCTTCAGCGGAATCGCGTTCCCTTCGATCGCGCCACGCCAACCCTCGAGGAAGCCGTAGCTCTCCCCGCCATGGTTGTGGATCGTGCGCACGACGGCGCGAATCACGGCGTTCAACGCGGGGCAGTCTCCCCCGCCGGTCAACATGGCTACCTTCATGAGTCGCTGTTCTCTGTCTCTACGTTCGCGGGGTCTGGTTGAGCGCGATCAGGTCCGACCGCGTGCCGATGTTCCAATCGACTACGAGGGACTGGGGGTCCAGGTCCGCTCGATGTACGTCGTGTCGATCTGGCTGGAGTGAAACGCCGCGTCGGCGAACAAATCTCGCAACAGCGGAATCGTGGTCTTCACCCCTTCGATGACAAACTCATCGAGCGCCCGTCGCATACAGGCGATCGCCTCCGCCCGGGTCGGCTTGTGGACAATCAGTTTGCCAATCATCGAATCGTAATACGGGGGAATCGTGTAACCCTGATACACGTGCGAGTCCCAACGGACTCCCGGCCCTCCCGGCAGGCGGAGTTTTGTGATCGTTCCGGGCGAGCCGCGGAAGCCATTCGCCGGGTCTTCCGCGTTGATTCGCGCTTCCATCGCGCAACCGTTGCAGGGCACCTGCTCCTGGGTGAATGGCAACGGTTCGCCCGCCGCCACGCGGATCTGACTCTTGATCAGGTCCACTCCCGAAACCAGCTCGCTGACCGGATGTTCGACTTGAATCCGGGCGTTGACTTCAATGAAGTAAAACTTGTTCGTGCTTTGATCGACGATGAACTCGACCGTGCCGGCGTTTGTGTAGCCCGCGTGCTTTACCAGTCTTTTCGCACTTCCGGTGGAAGTGTCGGTCCGGGAGCCTCTTCGACCAGCTTCTGGTGCCGTCGCTGTAACGTGCAGTCCCGCTCCCACAGGTGCCGAACATTCCCGTGGTTGTCGGCGATGATCTGAACTTCCACGTGCCGCGGGCGGTCAATGTACTTTTCGAGGTAGACCCCCGCATTCTTGAACGCCTTCTCCGCTTCGACCGCCGCCCCTTTGAGGCCCGCCTGAAGCGAGATGCCATTCATCGCCACCCGCATTCCTTTGCCACCTCCACCCGCTGTCGCTTTGATCAGAACCGGGTAGCCAATCTGCTCGGCGATCTGCAACGCCTCGGCTTCCGAAGTGATCAACCCGTCGCTACCAGGAACCAGCGGAACCTTGGCCTCGCGGGCGATCTGCTTCGCCGACACTTTGTCGCCCAGCTTGTTCATCGCCTCGTGGGTGGGGCCGATGAACTCAATATTGCAGCTTCGGCACACCTCGGCGAAATGGGCGTTTTCTGCGAGGAAACCGTACCCCGGGTGAATCGCCTGGACGTTGCCGATTTCCGCCGCGCTGATGATCCGGTTGATCATCAGGTAGCTCTCGTTCGACGGGCGGCCGCCGATGCAATACGCCTCGTCGGCGAGATCGAGGTAATGAGCCCCGCGGTCGGCCTCGCTGAAGACGGCGACCGTTTCGATCCCCATCTCCTTGCACGCGCGGATCACGCGGAGCGCAATCTCCCCCCGGTTGGCAATCAGGATGCGCTGAAACATGTCATCTAGCCCAATCGGACGCGGAACAACGGCTGCCCGAATTCGACCGGGTCGCCGTTCTTGACCAGAACCTCAGCGATGGTCCCTTTGACATCCGCAGTGATCTGATTGAAAACCTTCATCGCCTCAATGATGCAGACCACGGTATCGGTGG